>CACDVW010000047.1 GCA_902556355.1 uncultured SAR86 cluster bacterium | reverse complement strand
GATTGTGTAGGCAAATGTTATCCACGCAAAAAATCCTATAAGACTTAATTCTACACCTGCATCTCTTAACCATGCTGATGTGGTGCTGATAAGAAGTATGTATGGCAATCCAGAACCAAAGCCTAATGAGAGCATCACAAACATTTTTCTTAAGTTATACATTTTTTAAATACCTATCCCAATCAAACAAGATTCCTGGATCTGTTTTACGACCAGGAGCTATGTCTGAATGACCTTTTATATTTTCCTTGCTGATACCAGTATACTCTTGCAATAGTATCTCTGTAATTTGAGATAATTTTTCGTACTGAATATCCGCAAAAATATCATCTTCGGAGCCTTCAAGTTCTATGCCTATTGAAAAATCATTGCAGTCATCTCTTCCTTTATATGAAGATACACCAGCATGCCAAGCTCTTTGATTAAAAGGTACAAACTGTATTATTTCTCCAGTCCTTTTTATTAATACGTGAGAAGAAACTTTTAAACCATCTATTTCTTTATAAAAATCATCCAATCTAAAATCTAGTTCATTCATAAAGAATTTTTCGATATGGTCAGTGTTATATTTTTTTGGAGGAAGGCTTATAGAATGAATAACCAATAAATTAATTTCAATATTTTTCGGTCTTTCATTAAAATTTGGGGATTTTAAAAACTTAATATCTTGAAGAATATGATTTTTAATTTCCATTTATCTTAATAAGGGAGGCAGCTTAAAGAAAATATTTTCTTTATCTTCTCCACTTTCATTTATTAATGCTCCAGTATATTTTTGTAATTCGTTAGCAATTTCTTGAACTCTTTCTTCAGGCGCAGAAGCTCCGGCAGTGATTGAAATTCTATTGCATCCATCTAATTCAGATAAATTAAGATCTTCAAAACCATCTATTAGAACTGACTTACATCCACATTTTTCTGCTAGTTCCTTTAATCTATTTGAGTTTGAGCTATTTTTTGATCCCACAACAATCATGTAGTCAGACTCTAGAGCTAATTGCTTCACTGCATCTTGCCTGTTTTGCGTTGCATAACAAATATCATCCTTTTTTGGTACTTTTATATTTGGGAATCTTTCTTTTAAGATTCCAATAATAGATTTCGTATCATCAACACTCAGGGTTGTTTGAGTAACAAGTGCTAAATTATCTGGTTGAGAGACATTAATCTTTATAGCTTCGCTCTCATCCTGAACTAGATAAATATTACTTAATTCCTTATTGATGTGTCTTCCCATAGTTCCTTCAACTTCAGGATGTCCTTCGTGACCAATTAAAATAATGTCTTTTTCTGACCTAGCGTGTCTTACAACCTCCATGTGCACTTTTGTTACTAGCGGGCATGTTGCATCAAAATACTGAAGATTCCTAGATTTTGTTGTTTCTTCAACTTGATCTGAAACACCGTGGGCACTAAAAATAACCAGAGAGTTATCTGGTATCTCATCAATCTCCTCTACAAATACTGCTCCTCTATTTTTTAAATCTTCAACGACATATTTGTTGTGAACTACTTCATGTTTTACATATACTGGACTGCCATATATTTCTAAAGCCTTATTTACTATATCAATAGCTCTATCAACTCCAGCACAAAATCCTCTTGGATTTGCTAGCTTTATTTCTTTGCTATGACTTGGCATTATCTTTCTTAAATAGCTCCAAATAAATTAAAAGCATTGCACCAATAGTAATTGATGCATCAGCAATATTAAAAATAAAAAAAGAAAAATTATTAATTTTCAAATGAAGAAAATCAGTAACGTATCCATCAGGCAATCTATCAAATATATTGCCAAGCGCTCCTCCAATAATTATCGATAAAGCTAATTTTTTTGTGTTGTCATTTTCATTTTTTAAAAGTATCAACATGTATGCAACAATTAAGATCCCAGCAAACGTGAGCATGTTAGACATTGCTCTAGAGCCAAGATCTAAAAATCCAAAAGCTATTCCTGAATTAAAGGTTAGATAAAAATCAATAAAGGGGATAAATTCAACTGATGTTGAATGATTTAAATAATTTAATGCTAAGTGTTTTGAGAATAGATCAAAAAAAATAAAAATTAAAATATATAAAAAATATTTACTTTTAAACAAAAGAT
>CACDVW010000046.1 GCA_902556355.1 uncultured SAR86 cluster bacterium | reverse complement strand
CTATCTTCTGATAAATTGAATTTTGTTATCAAATCACTATTAATTTTTTTTAATAACTCATTTCTATTAAGATTCTCAGCTGATTCATTGACTCTTGTAGAGATTCTTACAACTGAATCATCTTGATTTATATATGAGTAAAGTAATGTCTCTCTAATATCTTCGGGTAACACAGATCTCAAAAGAGCTAATTCTAGATCGTTTAAATCTTCTCCGTCATTAATAAGTCTTGCAAGTTTGATACCGCTGGCTACGCTAAGTACTTTACCAATTTCAGGAAGAGAATCTAAATAATCATGAATTTGTTCAAGCTCAGCTAATGAGTATACATTCCACCAATAACCAGACGCACTGCTACTTTCATCATCAAAAAGACTGTCATCAAAAAACTCATCTTCAATAAAATCATCTGAAACTATAAACGATGGCTCTTTGATTATGATGTCTAGTGTTGCTGTTCCACCTAAGTTTTGGTCAATCTCCAACATCCCTTGATATATTTCAGTTTCCTCATCAAAGTAATCAATAAATCTATTTTCAACTACCAGCTTTGTTGTTCCAAATATCAGCACACAAAAAACAACACTAAAAGTTAAATATATATAATTAGAATGATTTTTAGAAATATCTAGGATTTTATTAGTAATTTTATGAAGCGATAAGTAGTCATTGCTTTTATTTTTTTTAACTAAACTTAGTGAACTTGGTAAGAATGAAAAAGTAAAAATAAAGGCTATTGATATTCCAAATGCCATCATTTTTCCAAATTCAATAACTGGCTTTAAGTCTCCTAAAAGTAATGATAAAAATGCTACAGCAGTTGTAAGAGCTGCAAAAAAACAAGGCAAAAACATTTGATCTACAGCATCTATTAATGATTTATTATTATCTACTGAGTCTTTTTGTATCTCATTGATTTTTACCAAGACATGAACTGTCAATGAAATAGTCAAAATCAATAATAAGGCAATAAAATTTGAAGATACAACGCTTATTTTCCAATCCATATAACCAAGAAAGCCGGCAGTAACTAAGGTTGTTAAAAAAGCATTAGATATTGGGAGTATTACAAACCAAATATTTCCAAAGAAAAGAAAAAGCATAATTGCAAAAACTGAAGCAACTGCAACACCAAAAACTACAAGATCAGACTTTATATATTCCATCATATCGGAAGTGATCATTGCTGGGCCACCTAGATATAAAGTTGCATTATTTCTATGCAAATCAAGAATGCTTCTTATCTCTGAAACTAAAGAAGAATTAAAATTAGATTCGTTATCATTAAGTTCGCTAATTCTTTTGTTAATAATATCTAGATCATTTTGGAGTAAAGTTTTTGATTCATTTGTTATGGGTTGTTTAGATTTAAATGTGTCTAAAATTCGATAACGATCTGTAATTAATGAGTCATACTCATCATTACCTCTTAAAACAATTTGCATTGCAGTAGTAGAACCATCTTTACTGATAATCAAATCCCGATAAATTGGATTATCAATAATTTCTTGTTTTGCTTTAATTAGATCAATACCTTCAGTTGTAAGGTCTTTTAAATTATCAGCAACTTCAGTCAGCCCTACTTTTGGTTGAAAAAAGATGGGTGCATCTAATAAAGATAAAACCGAGTCAACACCATCTAATTTAGATAATGATTCTTCAATTTGAGAAAGCTGATTTAGTGATTGATATGAAAACAGTTCAAAATCAGGTTTAAAAGTAACTATTAAAAAACTGGAGTCTCCAAACTCCTTCTCGTTTTCTCTATATATTTTTAATGACTCGTCACCTTCTAAAACCAATGCATCCGATGATGCGTCTAGTTTAAAATTTGAAATACCTTGTAAAGCAATCAAAATTACCAATAAAACAGAAGACAATATTATTAAAGGATTTTTGATAACGAAAGTTAAATATTTCAATATTAAATTTTTCATGTCATTTTTTATGAGCGCATTCAGGTGAATTGAGAATGGTTGGATTCAATTTAAATTCGTTGTCATTAAAAGATTGTATGGAAAGAGCATGAATATCATCCATAATAGTTCCTAAGTGTTTATAGACAAGTTTGTGTCTTTGCATATGAGACAGATTGTTAAAATCATTGCTGACA
>CACDVW010000045.1 GCA_902556355.1 uncultured SAR86 cluster bacterium | reverse complement strand
TCTATTAACTAGATCTCCAGCAAAAATTAATTGGTCTATCTCTTTATTAAAATTAACTTTTTTTAATAGTGCTTCTAATTCTTTGAAGCACCCCTGAACATCACCAACAACATAATGCGCCATTTATTCTTGATACTGCTTTGCAATTTTTAAGTAATTTTCTAATGACACCTCTTCGGGCCTAAGATTTTGATTAATTTCTAATGTATCCCAGTCAATATTAGCTTTTTTTAAATTATTTTTAATATTTTTTCTTCTTGAAGAAAATGACATATCTATTATTTTAAATAAATTATTTTTTATCGACATATCTAAAAAATTTTTCTTAGGTGTAAGCCTTATAAAGCTTGAGTTTACCTTGGGCTTAATATCAAAAGACTCAGGTGGAACATCAAATAAAATTTGGATATTAAAAAATGCAGATAGTTTGATTGAAAGCTTGCCCCAATTTTTTGTACCAACAGTTCCATTAATTTTTTCTGCCACTTCTTTTTGAACAAGAAAATGCATATCTTGAATCACGTTATGCCAGTCGATAAATTTTAAAATTATTTGTGTTGAAATATTATAGGGAAGGTTACCAACAATTCTGTAATTTTCATCTTCTAAAAAGTTTAATGACGTGGACAAAATATCTCCTTGAAAAAATTCAAATTTTGCAGGACCTTTAAAATGTTTTGAAAGATAGTCGATATTATTTTTATCAATATCAATTGCCTTAATAGAAATACCATCTTGGTTTAAAGCATTTGTTAGAGCTCCCATTCCAGGACCTATTTCAAAAAAATTTGAGTTAGTCTGCGGTGAGATTGCCTGTCCCATTTCAAATATAATTGCTGGATCAGATAGGTAATTTTGACCAAATTTTCTTCTAATATCTCTCGAAATCATTAAATTATTTTTTTAGCAATTTTAATTGCCTCTTTTAGAGATGATGTATCGGATTTTGCAGTTCCTGCAATATCTAATGCTACCCCATGGTCAACGGATGTTCTAATAATTGGAACTCCTAAGGTAATGTTAGTTGTTGAACCAAAGCTTAAAGCTTTGATGACTGGTAAAACTTGATCATGATACATACCAAGGTAAGCATCTGTTTCATTTAACATTTTTTTTGTAAATGCTGTATCTGCAGATTTTGGATAAGATATATTAATTTTTTTTCGTCTTAACTCTTTTACAGCAGGGATTAAAATATCTTTTTCTTCTGAACCAATTTTACCTCCCTCTCCGGCATGTGGATTTAATCCAAGCAGAATAATTTTTGGGTTCTTTATCTTAAATTTATTTTTTAGCTCATCATTTAAAATTTTTGCTTTAGAGATAATTAATTTTTTAGTTATTGCTTTTGCAACATTTTTGAGCGGAAGGTGGGTTGTTGCTAATGCTACTTTAAGTTTATCTGAGCCAAGTAGCATTAATACATCATTGCTTGCAGTCTTTTTCTGTATGTATTCTGTGTGACCCTGAAATTTTTTGTTTATTGAAATAATATTCTCTTTGCTTATTGGACCAGTTACTACAGCAGTTTTTTTATCATTGAGCGCATTATTAATTGCAAAATCTAGGTTTTTCAAAACATAACCTGCATTTGATTCATAGAGTTTGCCTGGTTTTAAGTTATTACACTGAGTTATACAAAGAAATTGAATATGATTTTTTTTGTTTTTTTGTAAATTTTCTAGATTATTTATTTGCAATAGTTTTATCTTTTTACCTAATTTACTAGCTCTATCTGTTAATAATTTAGGATCTGCAAGACAAACAATAGGAAGTTTAATATCTGTCCAAAATTTGGAGGTGCAGAGTTGTATTATTAAGTCTGGCCCTATACCTGAGGGCTCTCCAGGAGAATAAATAATTTTTTTCAATCTAGATCTTTTATTTCAACAAAGGCTTCAGATCTCATCAATCGTAATGTATTTTCAAGCTCCTCTTCATATTTCCTACCATAAAGAATTTGATAAGCTCTATCTTCTATAAGATCTCTTGTCATGTCGTAGCTTCTTGTATCAAGCACTTCAAGAAAATGAAAGCCAAATTGAGTTTCAAAAACTGGAGATATTTCACCAATATTCATACTAATCATAGTTTCTTCAAATTCTGGTGCCAAAACACCTTTTCCAAGCCAACCTAATTCTCCACCCTGACTGCCTGATCCAGGGTCTTCAGAGAATTCTTTTGCCAAATTTGAAAAATCTTCACCATCAATGATTCTTGATCTAATCTCGTTAATTTCAAC
>CACDVW010000044.1 GCA_902556355.1 uncultured SAR86 cluster bacterium | reverse complement strand
GAACCCCAAAAAATATATTAGATCAAGCTAAATCTGATTTAGAAGCAGCTAAAGTTCGTTTAGAGAATGCAAAGTCTCAGTTCGAAAGAGGCAAAAAACTGCATGCTAATGCAAGTATTTCAGATAAAGATTTTGAAGATATCCAAGAGGGCTATGCTCAGGCTAAATCAACTTTAGTAAGAACTGAAGTTTCATACGAAAATGCAAAAATTTCTCTTGATGACACTATAGTCAGATCGCCTGTTCAAGGCACAATAATTTCTAGACCTGTAGAAGTTGGACAAGTTATCTCATCACCCACTTCTGCAGTTGGTGGTGGAACTGTTTTAATGACAATGGCTGATTTATCTAAAGTTCGAGTTAGAGCTTTAGTTGATGAAATTGATGTTGGAAAGGTTTCTATCGGCCAGGTAGTTTCAATAAAAGTTGCTGCTTACAGAGATAAAGAGTTTTTTGGCATTGTTTCAAAAATAGAACCTCAAGCAAAAATTGAACAAAATGTTACAACATTTCCTGTTTTAATTGATATTGAAAATGATGAAAATTTATTATTGCTTGGAATGAACACTGATGTTGTAATTGAGGTTATCAATAAAGAAGTTTCATTGAGCACGCCTACAATGTCACTTAGAACAAGAAAAGATATTTATACAGCTTCAAATATTCTTAATATGCCAAAAGAAACTATCGATAATTTCCTTGTTGAAAAAGTGGATGGTGAAAATTTTAATACTTTTATTGTAATTAAAGAAACAAAAAATGGCCCAGAGTTAGCTTGGGTTAAGATTGGAATTTCTGATTTATCCAATGTTGAAATCATTAGCGGATTAGACAGCAAAGATACGGTATTTATTTTGCCTAGTAAAAGTTTATTTGATTATCAAAAGAGGTTCAAAGAAAGAGTTCAAGCATCATTTAGTTTCGGATAATGCTATTTAAAGAATCTTTAATATCAGCCTTAACATCAATTAGGACTAATATTGTTCGGTCTTTTTTGACCACCCTGGCAATTATTATTGGAACTGCTGCAGTTATTGCAGTAATTGGACTTGGTTCTAGCGCAAATAAAGCACTTGATGCACAAATAGATGATTTTGGCCCTAGAACACTGGTTGTTAGTCCTGGTCAAAATAGAAGAGGGGCTGTTACAAAAGGATTTATTCCATTAGATATTAAAGATGCTTATGCGCTTGCTAAAAACCAAGAGCATGACTGGATGATATCTCCATATACATCAAGAAATAGGCAAGTTAAATTTAATAATGCAAATATTAATCAAAGAATAAGAGGAAATCTTCCTATTCATTTTAAAGTTAGAGGCTATGATATTGAATACGGAAGAATTTTTAATGATGATGAAGATTTTGGTCGAAAGAGGGTTGTAGTTTTAGGGTCGGCTGTTCCAAAAGAATTAAAAACGTCACCTCAAAGTATTCTAAACAAAGAAATACTTATTGCAGGTACTGGTTACAAGGTAATTGGAATTCTTAAAGAAGAAGGTAGCACTGGTTGGCAAAATCCAGACGAAGAATTGTATGTACCTTTGTTAACTGGTGCGCAGAGATTATTTGGAACTAAAAGTTTAGATTCTATAAATGTTGGAGTCAAAAAAGATGCTAATGTAGATGAGATTATGATGACAATAGAAAGAATTCTAAGAGCTCAACATGATATTGGCCCTGGTGAAGATAACGATTTTAATATTAATGATTACAGTCAATTCAGTGATCTTAGAAAACAAGCAACTGGTATTTTTACTGCATTAATTGCTGGAATTGCTGGAATAAGTCTTGTTGTTGGTGGAATTGGGGTTATGAATATAATGCTTGTCTCTGTAACTGAAAGAACAAGAGAAATAGGTCTTAGAAAAGCTTTAGGAGCAACCCATAGAGCTATTATGTCTCAATTTATTGTTGAGGCTATTTTATTGTGTGTAATTGGTGGTTGCATTGGAGTTATTTTAGGAACTAGCCTTCTTTATTTATTAGCTTCTATTCAAGAGTGGCCATTTGCAATGCCATTTAGTGCAATTATTGGATCAATAACCTTCTCAGCAATGGTTGATGGAAGTCTGTCTTTAATGAGTTTTTTTTATTCTTTAAAAGAAATGGGTTACTGGAAAGATGAAAGAGAATCTAATTTTCTTGATGGAGCATCACATTTTTACAATACTTATGAATGTTCTGATAATAAGTATCTTGCTGTTGGGTCTATAGAGCCACAATTTTATTCAATTTTATTAGAGAAGCTTGAATTAGATGATTCTAGGTTTCAAGAACAAATGAATAAAGAAATATGGGGAGAATTAAAATACTTAATTGCACAAAAAATTAAATCTAAACCAAGAAGTCATTGGGTAAATATTTTTTCTGATACTGATGGATGTGTGACTCCAATATTAAATATGGATGAAGCTAAAGAAGATGACCATAATATTGCTAGAAATGCATTTGTTGATATAGATGGATTTAACCAACCTGCACCAGCTC
>CACDVW010000043.1 GCA_902556355.1 uncultured SAR86 cluster bacterium | reverse complement strand
TTTAGTAGCACCTGAGACAGTGTCACCTTTGACGCCAGGTTCTGATTTCAAAATTTTTAATTCTACATTTACTGGTGGGTCTACTTGAATTGGTTTTTCATCCCAAAGAATAATTTCGCATGTTTCTTGGCCAACAAGCCATTTTTTTGCATCTCCAATCTCATTTGCTCCTATTTCAATCTGCTCATAACTATTTGGATCCATAAAATGCCAAGTTTCACCATCCGTATATAGAAATTCCATATCTTTATGATTTACATCTGCTGCTTCTGCAGATTCACCAGATTTAAATGTTTTATCGTTTGTATTTCCGGTAAGAAGATTCTTATATTTTACTCGCATGACAGCTTGACCTTTACCCGGTTTATGGAATTCATGCTCGACAATAGAACAAGGAGCATTATCTATTAAAAGCTTTGTACCATTTTTAAATTGGTTAGTTGAAATCTTCATATCATTTATATTTTTATGTTATTTTATTAGTTGTTATCGGGGAAAACTATGAAAAAATTTTTTACTTTAGTTGCCATTAGTGCAATTGTAACTTCTTGCAGTCAAACTAGCGAACAATCTGTATCAGAAGCTGATTTAAAATTGTTTTTAGATGAGGTAGAAGAAAGCAATCTTAAAGAGGGTCCTATTGTTAGTTCTGCATATTGGATTGGATCAAACTTTATAACCTTTGATTCTCAAAATATTGTTGCTGATTATGGTAAAAGATATACATTAAAATCTCTTGAAGACTCAAAAAAAGCTGCTTTATTTAATGATTTAGAAACCTCTCCTTCTCAAAGAAGACAACTAGAGCTTTTAAAAAGCAGTTTCGTAATGCCTCCACCATTTAATGACGACTTGGCAGGAGAGCTATCCTCTATTTCAACAAAACTCGAAGCAATGTATGGAGCGGGTGAGCATTGTTTTGAAGATGGCGAATGCTATGATTTAGAGGCTTTTGAACAAATTATAGATAATTCAAGAAATCCTGATGAACTTCTTCGCGCATGGCAAGGATGGCATGAAATAGGAAAACCAATGAGACCTCTTTATATGAGAATGGTTGAAATTGGTAATCAAGGATCTGAAGAGCTTGGTTACGATGGGCTAAGCGATTTATGGTTTAGTAAATATGATATGCCTGCTGAAGAATTTTTAGAAGAAATTGATAGAGTCTGGGATGAGGTTAAGCCTTTATATGATGCATTACATTGCCACGTAAGGGGCGAACTAAATGAATATTATGGCGATGAAATAGTATCTTTAGATGAATCACTTCCAGTTCATCTTCTTGGCAACATGTGGGGGCAATCATGGTCAAATATATATGATCTTGTTTACCCAAACAGCACAGAAACAAGTTCTGTTAATGTTACTAAAATAATTGAAGAAAAAAATATTTCTGAAATTGAAATGGTTGAGTATGCAGAGGATTTCTTTTTATCAATGGGATTTGAACCACTTCCGAGCACTTTTTGGGAAAGGTCATTATTTGTCAAACCTCAAGATAGATCTGTTGTTTGTCATGCTTCAGCCTGGAACCTAGATCCAGCAGAGAATGATCTTAGAATTAAAATGTGTATAGAAAAGAATGAAGAAGACTTTATAACTATTCATCATGAGCTAGGCCATATCTTTTATTATCAAGCATACAACCATTTACCAACTTTATTTCAGGGAGGAGCTAATGATGGTTTCCATGAAGCATTTGGTGACCTTTTAACATTGTCAATAACCCCTGATTACCTTAAAAATATTGGTTTTATATCTGAGGTAGAGGCAGAAGAGGTGAAGGAAGATGCTATTGGTTTATTAATGAAGCAAGCTCTTGAGGGTGTTGTTGTTGTTCCCTGGGCTTTAATGTTAGATAAGTGGAGAGCAGGAGTCTTTAATGGTGAAACCGGACAAGATGAATTAAATCAATCATGGTGGGATTTAAGAGAGTCATATCAAGGAATTAAACCTCCATCAAACAGGTCAGAGGAATATTTTGATCCCGGAGCTAAATATCATATACCCGGAAATACGCCATATACTAGATATTATTTAGCGAGGATAATGCAATATCAGTTTCATGAATCATTATGCAACGGGATGGGTTTTGATGGGCCTTTGCATGAATGTTCTATTTATGGCAACGAATATGCTGGAGAAAAAATTATCTCAACTATGGCAATGGGGCAAAGTGCCCCATGGCAAGACGCGTTTGAAAATTTAACGGGCACAAGAAAACTAAGTGGTAGCTCTATTGTGAATTACTATGAACCACTCAAGGAGTGGCTTGATGCTAAAAATGAAAACAGAATTTGTGGATGGAGTGAATGATGAAAGCATTAATTAATTTATTAATATCATTGGTTGTATTTTTTATTGCGATTTCAATTGCAGCAGCAACAGGTATCGACAATGTTTTAAGAGTGGTAATTTTGGCATTTTTAATTCAGTGGGCGGCTTATATTCCTGCGTATATTTTCCAGACAGAAAAATTTTATGATTTAACAGGAAGTCTTACCTATCTATCTGTAACTTGGTATGCATTGATTTTAGCTTCTGGTGATTTCGCAAATGCCAATGTAGCAAATACAGTTATTGTTTTGCTTATTTCTTTATGGGCCCTAAGACTAGGCAGTTTTTTGTTTATGCGAATACATAAAGATGGGGAAGATAAAAGATTTAGAACCATAAAGCCTTCGGCAACTCAATTTTTTATGACATGGACACTGCAAGGACTATGGGTTTCTTTATGTTCAATGTGTGCTCTAACAGCAATTTCATCAGATAGTGGAGTAGTTGTTAACGCATTATTCTATTTTGGGTTAGGTTTATTTGTACTTGGTTTTAGTACTGAAATTGTTGCAGATAATCAGAAATCTAAATTTAGATCTTTTCCTGAAAATAGGGATAAATTCATTACAACAGGGTTATGGGCTAAATCAAGACACCCAAATTATTTTGGTGAAATAGTTCTTTGGG
>CACDVW010000042.1 GCA_902556355.1 uncultured SAR86 cluster bacterium | reverse complement strand
TATTTGCGCTACTACAAAGAACTTCATCTACCTTAAAGTTATTTTTTTTTACATAATCAGATATTAAAGAGATATCTTTAATTCCTCTGCTAGCAAGCCCCCTGTCAAAATCTTGTTGACCCATGGTGCTCCAATCAGATTTTGCATGCCTTAATAGAAAAATTTGTTTCATAATAGTATTGCTATGTTACTCAGTGTTCTATAAAATCGCGGTTCTATGAGTAAAATATGTCAAGTAACAGGTAAGATACCACAGACTGGGAACAATGTTTCCCATGCTAAAAATAGAACAAAAAGGAAATTCTTTCCTAATCTACATACGCATAAATTCTGGGTAGAATCTGAAAATAGGTTTGTGAACCTTAAGGTTTCTGCAAAAGGCATGAGGATAATCGATAAAAAAGGCATTAGCGTTGTCCTTAAAGAACTCAGAGCGAAAGGCCAAAAGATATAATTAAATCTTATTTAGACCAGAAGCATGCCTTGTAAAAAATGCTTTAATAAACCTTGTTTTGTTCACCGTCTTTAGACCCCAATTTCTTAACAATCTAATATAAGAATTATTATCATTAAAGAAATAAACAAAGAAATCCATAGACTTTAACATTAATAAATTCATACCCTTTCTTCTAATCTCATATTTTTTTAAAACAGATGCCTCATTTATAGCTGTCCCCTTGTTATAAGCACCTACTACCTCTTCACAAAATATATCAGCATCAGCAAAACCTAAATTGATGCCCTGACCTGCTAGAGGGTGAATACTATGAGCAGCATCTCCAATTAAGACTATGGAATTATTTATATAACTTTCGAAATGATGATTAGATAATTGAAAATTAAGCAATTGGGAATCTATTTTCAGTTTAATTCCAAGCTTAGATTCAAAGAAAGATAAATTAGATGACACGAAATTATTTATCGATACACCTTCTAAGTTTTTATTATGTACCGACCAAACAATAGTACATCTATTGTCTATTGATTCTCTATCTGGCATAGGCATGACTGCAAAAATTCCTTTCTCTGAAAATACTTGATGAGCAATTTTTTTTTCAAAGTTTTTATCTGCTTTGCAAATAAATGTTATTGCTGTCTGATTATATTCTGAAGACTTATCCGATAGACCGGAGATCTTGGCAACATTAGATTTCCTGCCGTCACAGCCTGCGATTATTTGTGCCTCAATGCTGCTTCCATTAGATAGTAAAACTTCATTTGTATCATTTTGATTAAGGTTTTGAATAGACTCGATTTGATTATTAAAAACTGTTCTTTCATGGCAAGCTTTTGCAAGTTTATTTTTTAATTCATTAAACATGACGACATGGGATAAGAAATTTTCACCTATATCATCTGATAAAAACTTTATTCTCCCAGTCCCCTCTCCATCAAGAGCATTGATTTGATCTATAGGTGCGGTCTCAACTTCTATTTTTTCCTTCTGCAATAAAGATAACGAATGATTATTGAGTGTAAGAGTTCTAACGCCTGAAGAATAATCTTGGGTTTCCGAAGATTTTTCAATAATTAATGATTCAATATTGTGTCGCTTTAATCTTACAGAAATGTAGTTGCCAATTATTCCACCACCAGAAATAATAATTGGAACGTTCATGTTTTAAGCCATCAATGATTCAATTTCTTTAGGGCATGATGGAACTTTTTCAGTCAAATTTATATTTCCATCGTTAGTGACTAATATGTCATCTTCGATTCTTACGCCAATGCCCTTCCATTTATCATCTACGTTCATTGAGCTGCTTATATATATTCCAGGCTCAATGGTCGTAATCATTCCAGGCTTAAACTGCATAAACTCTCCATCCTCCATATAATCTCCAACATCATGAACATCTAAGCCTAGCCAATGCCCTATTTTATGCATATAAAAATCTTTAAATGCGCCTTCTTTATGAAGCTCTTCAGGATTACCATTTAAAATACCAAGTTCAACCAAGCCTCTTGTGATAACTTTCTCAGAAATAAGTTGAGGTTCCATAATATTATTGCCAGTTTTAACTGCATCAATTGCAGCCTTATTTGCCTCAAGAACAATGTTATATATAGCCAATTGTTCCTCAGAGAACTTTCCCCCGACAGGGAAAGTCCTGGTGATATCAGATGCATACATCTTGTACTCACAACCAGCATCAACCAATATCAAATCAGATTCATTTAGATCTTGATTATTCTCAATGTAATGAAGAACACATGCATTTTCACCACCAGCAACGATAGGAGTGTAAGCAGGGAATCTGCCACCTCTTTTTCCAAATTCATATAGAAATTTTGATTCAATTAATTGCTCATTTTCACCGGGCTTGATATTCTTCATGACTTCTACAAAGGATTCAGCAGAAATATCACAAGCTTTTTTCATGATCTCTATCTCATGATCATCTTTTATGAGTCTCATATTTCCAATCATTGAAGATCCATCCATGATATCGATAGATTGAGAATGTCTATCTTTTGAACTGGCAGCACAAGTCCAATCTATAACATTCTGATCAAAGCCACTTTTTTTACCAATAGGATAAAAAACCTTTTTGACTCCATGAAGCAGTTCAGGCATTAGTTCATCAATCTTAGTATTATCAAAAGCCTGATCAAATCCGTAGTCATCAACTGCCCCAATAGGTCCGGCTCTATAGCCATCCCAAATTTCTCTTAACTTGTCTTTAGGCGGCACAAAAACTATAGAAGAAATTTTATCTTCTTGATGCACCATGACCATAAGCGATGAGGGCTCGCAAAATCCAGAAAAATAATAAAAACTACTCTCCTGTCTTAAAGCATATGATGAGTCTGCGTTCCTATACTGAAGGTCTGCTCCAGGAACTATCAATGCACAATTTTTGGGAAGAATAGTATTTAAAGACTCTCTTCGTGATTTATATATTTTATTATCCATAGTTTATTTTACTCTTTTATTAAACAAACTTTCCAATTGATGAATGTGCAATTAAACTTATGTTATGTCAGATGAAAATAATTTTTCGATTGAAGATCTTGAAAATAAAATTGATCTTCTCATAAAACGTTTTGATGAACAAAAAGGAATTATCGATTCATA
>CACDVW010000041.1 GCA_902556355.1 uncultured SAR86 cluster bacterium | reverse complement strand
GATTCTTGGAGACAATATATTTTTTGGAGAAAATTTTTCTAATCATCTTGAAAGGGGAATCAATAGAACAAAAGGAGCTACTATATTTTCTTATCACGTGAATAATCCTGAAGATTTTGGTGTAGTAGAATTTGATGGAGATAGAGTTGTAAATATTGAAGAAAAACCTAATAAACCAAAATCTAATCATGCAGTTACAGGTTTATATTTTTATGATAATGATGTGGTTGAAATTGCTAAAAATTTAAAGCCTTCCTCAAGAGGAGAACTTGAAATCACAGATGTAAATAAAACCTATCTTGAACGGAATGAGCTTTATTTGGAGAAAATGAATAGAGAGTTTGCTTGGCTAGATACCGGTACTTATGATTCATTAATTGCTGCAGGTCAGTTTATTCATATGATTGAAAAACGTCAGGGTCTCAAAGTTGCATGCCTTGAGGAGATTTCATTTTCCAAAGGATGGATAGGTTCTGAGGAGATGCTGAAGCAAGCAAATAAGTTTAAATCTACCTCTTATGGAAGATACATACTAAATTTACTTGAAGAAAGATAATTATGAAGATAACTAAATGCTCAATCGAAGGAGTAAGAATTATAGAGCCTGATGTTTACGAGGATGAAAGGGGTTTTTTCTATGAAAGTTATCATCAAGAAAAATATAAAAACTTAATAAATATCAAAGAAAACTTTGTTCAAGACAATCATTCCAAGTCTTCTTATGGAGTGTTAAGAGGTCTTCACTTTCAAAAGAATCAAGCACAAGGAAAGCTAATAAGAGTGATTCAAGGTAATGTATATGATTTTTTCATAGATATAAGACAAGAATCTAAAACTTTTGGTAAAGCTTTTGGAATCGAAATTAGTGAGAAAAATAAGTTGCAAGTTTGGCTTCCTCCAGGGTTGGCTCATGGATTTTTAACTTTAAGTCCATTTGCTGAATTTGAGTACAAATGCACAAATTTTTATGATCCAAATGATGAATATTGTTTAATATGGACTGATCCTAAAATTAATCTAGAATTGCCTATCCCAAAAGGAGATATAATAGTTTCACATAAAGATTTAAATGGTCTGACTTTTGATGAGTTGATAACCAAGGGTATTATATAGATGAACATATTGGTAACTGGTTCTGCAGGGTTTATAGGCTCTCAATTATGCATAAATCTTTTAGAAAGAGGCGATAAAGTCATAGGTTTAGATAATCTAAATGATTATTACAATATTCTTCTTAAGAAAGCTCGACTAGATAGGCACCTTAATCATAAAAGCTATTCTCATTATCAAATAGATATATCAAATAAAACTGACCTAGAAAAAGTTTTTAAAGAAAACAATATTGATGTTGTTGTAAACCTTGCTGCTCAAGCAGGGGTTAGATACTCAATTGAAAATCCTGATGTATATATTCAAAGTAATATAGTTGGATTTATGAATATACTAGAGTGTTGCAGACACAATAAGATTAGTAATCTTGTATATGCCTCATCTAGCTCTGTTTATGGAGCAAACACAACCAAACCATTCTCTGTACATGATAATGTTGACCACCCGCTCAGTCTTTACGCAGCTTCGAAGAAATCTAACGAACTTATGGCTCACACTTATAGTAACTTGTTTGAACTTAGCACGACCGGCCTTAGATTTTTTACAGTTTATGGTCCTTGGGGAAGACCGGATATGGCTTTATTTAAATTCACTAAAGCAATCATGAACGAAGAAATAATAGATGTTTACAACTATGGAAATCACGAAAGAGATTTTACATATATAGATGATATTATAGAGGGAGTTATTAGGGTTATTGATAATCCAGCTAAGTCAAACACCAATTGGGATGGTAAAAATCCAGATCCTGGATCAAGTTTTGCACCTTGGAAAGTTTATAATATTGGAAGCAATAATCCTATTAAACTTAATGATTACATTGCAGCAATTGAAAAAAATCTTGGGAAAAAAGCGAATATCAACTTGCTTCCGCTTCAGCCAGGAGACGTTGTTGCAACATATGCTGATGTTGAAGATTTATTTATAACATTCAATTTTAAGCCAAAATATAATATTCATGAAGGCGTAAAAAATTTTATCGATTGGTTCAAGAAACATCCAAATTTTTAGAGCAAAATGACAGAAAATAATAATGCTTTTAGTTTGATAAATTCTTTAAAAAGTTTATGGAATCACTTTACAGTAAAAAGAAAATATCAACTTGTTCTTATAACATTAGCTACATTTATTACTGCTATTTTAGACCTTGTTAGCATAGGCACCATCATGCCTTTTATATCAGTAATTATGGACTCAGAAGCAACCTTTAATAATCCATCTTTCAATGAATATTTTATAAATTATGGATATTCATCAGGAGAAGAAATTATTTTACCCATTACATATTTTTTTATATTAATAAATATAATAGCTGCGATTATAAAAGTAATTATTTTTTGGTTTCAAAATAAGATAAGTGTTCTTTGCGGTAACGACCTCAGTCGATTAGCTTATACTAAAACAATTTACCAACCTTTTGAAATACATATCAACAGAAATTCTGGAGATGTTATCAGCTCAATTGTAAACAATGTGAATATTACAGTTTTTGGAGTACTTTATATGGTTCTTCTTTTTATAAGTTCACTAATCTTTACTTTAGCTATTTTAGGAGGCATTTTGATTATAGATCCCATTATTTCATTAATTGCCTTAGCTACTCTATGTTTTTTCTATATACCAATATCTATATTTCTTAAAGGTAGACTTGAAAGAAATAGTAAGGTTGTAGATTTAGGGCAAAAAAAGATTGTTAGATTTATTCAAGAAGCATTAGGTGGTATCAGAAACCTAATACTAGATAAATCACATGATTTTTTTATAACAAAATATAATGAAATAGACTTTAATTTAAGAGATGCTGTTGCAGAGAATAAATTTTTAGGTAGTGTTCCACGTTATGTTATTGAAGCTTTGGTTGTAATATTAATGGCATTACTTGGACTATATTATGCTTATCAACCAAATGGCATGAACGAAGGTCTACCTATTTTAGGTTTTATCGCTTTAGCTTCTCAAAAACTTATACCAAATATGCAGCAAATATATAGATGTTATGCTTCAATTGCAGGTAGCAAAGAAAACCTTGATGATACCCTCGAAATTCTCAATCAAGAGCTTATCACTAATGATGATAGTCTATCATCTCAAAAAATTATCAATGATTTTAATAA
>CACDVW010000040.1 GCA_902556355.1 uncultured SAR86 cluster bacterium | reverse complement strand
GGGAAAAATAAATTTAAAAAAGCAATCTCAAAAGATCTTAGCGATACATGGGAAACAGAATCGATAAGCATTCCATATAAGGTTAAAGAAAAAACTTTTTACTATTTTAATGATGGAAGCTGGCAGCAAAGCAAACTCATGATAAAAGACTGCGGAGATTGCGAGGCTAGAGTGCTTTTAGATCCGAATAATCTGTCTTCTGATGGTACTGTATCGCTTGGAGGCACCAGTGTAAGCAATGATGCCTCACTACTTGCATATTCTATTTCAGATGGCGGATCTGATTGGAGAATATGGAAAGTTATTGATATCGAAACAGGTGAGCATCTGCCAGATACAATTGAATGGGCTAAATTTTCTGGAGCTACATGGGAAAATGATGATTCTGGATTTTATTACCAAAAATATGACGAGCCCAAAGATGAATTATTAAAAGATATAAATACTTCCCCCAAGTTAATGTTTCATAAACTTGGAACCCCTCAATCTGAAGACAAGATTATTTATGAAGATCCAGATAAGCCAAGATGGGGATGGGGTATAAGTGTTGTTAAGAAGTCAGAAATAAAATTTCTATCAATCTCAAACGGTACAGATGAAAGAAATAGACTTTATGTCCAATTAAAAAAAGGTGAGGGGTTTATTCCTCTTATAGATGAATTAATCGGAGCCTATCAATATTTAGACAATAAAGATGATATTTATTGGTTTTATTCAACAGAAGGGGCAAAAAATGGAAAAGTTGTTTCATTGCAAATAAAAAACGGTTCATTTGTATGGAACGATGTAATTTCTGAGGATATGAATTCAATAAGAGGAGTTAATTTTATTAATAATAGTATTGCTGTTACCTATTTGATTGATACATTCTCTGAAGTAAGATTTTTTTCTTTAGACGGATCATATTTAAACAAGCTATCAATGCCAAACAGGGGAACAATTGCAGGCTTTGGTGGTGGACTTGAAGATAGTTCTTCCTACTTTTCTTTTACAAGCTTCGTTACTCCAAGAAGGATTTATGAAATTGACTTAACAACCCTAAATACAAAAATTTTTTGGGAGGAAAGTTTGGAGGGATATAGGTCAGAAGATTATGTTTCAGATTTTAAATTTTATAGCTCAAAAGATGGAACCAAAATTCCAATTCACATAAGTTACAAAAAATCTATAAACATTAATGAGGATACTCCCGTTCTGATTTATGGCTATGGAGGTTTTAATATTTCTATTCTTCCTGGGTTTAGTAAGAGATTTTTATCTTGGATGAATCAAGACGGTGTTGTTGCTATTGCGAATCTTAGAGGCGGCGGAGAGTATGGTGATGCTTGGCACGAAGACGGTATGTTGAATAACAAGCAAAATGTCTTTGATGATTTTGCATATGCTGCAAAATTTCTTCATTCTGAAAATATTGGATCACCCGGTACGACTGCAATACAAGGCGGCTCTAATGGCGGCTTATTAGTTGCAGCTACAATGCTACAAAATTCAAACCTCTTTAAAGTGGCTATTCCTCAAGTTGGTGTATTGGATATGCTAAGGTTTCATAAATTTACAATTGGCTGGGCTTGGGAGAGTGACTATGGTTCACCTGATGATAAAGATGGTTTTGAAAATTTACTTGCATACTCACCATTGCATAATATTAAAAAAGGCGAGTGCTACCCCACTACTCTAATTACAACCGCGGAAAGAGACGATCGTGTTGTCCCCTCTCATTCTTTTAAATTTGCTGCAAAACTTCAAGAGTACCAGGGATGTGAAAATCCAATTCTTCTTAGAACAGAAGGAAGAGCTGGACATGGAGCAGGAACACCAAAAGATAAACAGATTAATCAGATTGCTGAAATTTATGGATATGCTCTATCTGTAATCAATGAATAATTATTGAATATCTAACAATTCAATATCAAAAACCAGTATTGAATTAGAGGGTATGCCTGGCCTACCCTCATCACCGTATGCCATGCTTGGATCAATATATACACGCCATTTGTCATTTATCTTCATTAGAGATATAACTTTTTGACAACCCTCAATAAGTCCTGATAATTGAATAGTTAGGGGCTCATTAGACTCAACAGAGCTCCAAAAAACAGTACCGTCTGTAAGAGTTCCATGAAAATGGGCTGTGATAGTGTCTGAAAGCTCAGGAGATTTTGAGTTTATGTCTCCAGAATTTAGGACAGCATAATGAAGTCCTTTTTCAATAACATTAATTCCTTCTTGTGCTTGATTCTCTATAAAGAATTTCATGTTAGCTATTTGTTTAACATTTGGGCTGTCTTGCACACAACCAGTTAAAACAATAAGAGATATTAATAATGTAAAAAATCTTTTCATTATTTAATTTTAATTTTTAAAAATTTTCGTTTGCCAACTTGATAAATTGCCTCTGATCCTTTTTCAATTTCTAATTTAATATCAGAAACTTTTTCAGAATTTATCTTAACGCCGCCTTGTTTTATGAGCCTCATTGCCTCAGAGGTGCTTGCAGTCATTTCTGCATTCTTCAGCATATTTGTTAGAAGAATCGATTTGTTTTCTATCTCTAAACTTACTTCTTTAATATCATCAGGTAATGTTCCTTTTTGAAACCTTTGTAAGAAAGCCTCTTTACATTTAGCCCCGTCGCCTGCTTTGTGGAATCTATCTATCAACTCTTCAGCAAGAATAAATTTAACATCTCTAGGGTTTTTGCCGCCTTCAACCTCTTTTTTTAGATTGATAATTTCTTTTTCGGATATAAAACTTAACAATTCAAACCAACGCCACATCAATTCATCTGAGATAGACATTATTTTTCCAAACATTTCGTCAGCTTTTTCATTAATGCCAATAAAATTATTCAAAGATTTTGACATTTTATTTGTGCCGTCGAGACCTTCAAGTATTGGAACAGTTAAAACCACCTGAGGTTCTTGATCATAGGATCTCTGTAATTCCCTTCCAACCAAGAGATTAAATTTCTGATCAGTTCCACCACATTCAACATCAGCGTTTAAAGCAACAGAATCATATCCCTGAACTAAAGGATATAAGAATTCATGAACAGCTATGCTTTGATTGGCGTTATAACGCTTATTAAAGTCATCCCTTTCAAGCATTCTTGCTACGTTGTATTTAGATGCAAGGCCTATTAGGCCAGCAGCCCCCAACTTACTACACCACTCTGAATTAAATCTGACCTCTGTTAACTCTTTTTTTAGAATCTTAAAAACTTGTTTTTCATAAGTTTTAGCATTTTCTTTTAGTTCTTTTTCATCAAGAGTTGGCCTAGTTTTATTTTTGCCAGAAGGATCGCCTATTTGGCCGGTAAAATCGCCAATGAGAAAAATAACTTTGTGCCCTAAATCTTGAAAGTGTCTTAGTTTATTAAGTAAGACTGTGTGGCCAAAATGAAGATCTGGAGCAGTTGGATCAAATCCTGCTTTCACGATGAGCTGCTTTC
>CACDVW010000039.1 GCA_902556355.1 uncultured SAR86 cluster bacterium | reverse complement strand
CAAGAATATCGGGTTTTTCATCACCGCCAATAATATCCTTTGCAAAACCTTCAAATATCCAAAACTTACTTCCGGTTAAAATCTTGCTAGAAATGAAATCATGCTTACCTTCAGTAACATTAAAGTATTCAACCAAAAACCCACCTTCTTTTGTAAGTGATTTATTTATTTCAGGAAGGTATCTATAGGTATGGCATCCTTTTGAGGATCGAATTACAGTATTGTCATTCAAAGAGCTTTTAAAAGCTTCAATTGGGTGTGATTCATAGTAGGGCACAAGAGTTGCGCTTCCACCACCTATTATCTGAGCTTTAGTTCCATTTGGCCCAATAATGCCAATTGAAGAAATATCTTTTTTCATTGGAAGGATATTTTCATTCTTCAATAGAACCATCCCTTCTTGAGCAGCTTTTTTTAAGAGTTGTCGCTGTGAACTTGAATTAACAACGTCTTCTGATTGGTTGTCTAGATTTTCATATCTTTTAGAGAAATTTAATACATTCAATATTCTTTTTACTTTGTCATCAATTATCTCAATTGATATTTTTTTTTCATTAACTGCTTTGAGTAAATTTTCTCCCCATGTTTTAGCAGGGCCAGGCATTTCTAGATCAAGTCCACCTAATGCATTTTCAATAGTTTCAGTTGCAGCGCCCCAATCACTGACAACATAACCATCAAAACCCCATTCATTTTTTAAAATATTTATAAGGAGGTTTTCATCCGAGCTACAATAAATATTATTTAGTTTGTTGTAAGCACTCATGACAACTTGAGCATTGGCTTCTTTTATAGCCATTTCAAAAGGAAGAAGATATATCTCTCTTAATGTCTTTTCATCAATATTTGAGCTAACTGTATACCTTTCATACTCTGTATCATTACCAACAAAATGCTTTAAGCATGCGGCCACTTCTTTTGATTGAACACCGTTTACATAGTCAATAGCTATTTTCCCTGTTAAAAAAGGATCTTCAGAAAAACATTCAAAGTGTCTTCCTCCTAAGGGATGTCTGTGGATATTAATAGTTGGACCTAAAAGAATATCTACACCTTTTGCTTTTGCTTCATTTCCTAATTCTTGCCCAAGTTCGTTAATAAGTTCCATATTCCATGTTGATCCAACAGATATAGCACATGGAAAACATGCAGATGACTTACCTGATTTTCCATCACCTCTGACACCATTAGGTCCATCAGACATTTTAAGGCTTGGGATGTTTAATCTTTCAATTTTATGGGTATACCAAGCATCATAACCACTTAAAATTTCAATCTTTTCTTTAAGTGTTAATTCTTTTATGAGTTTTTCAGGGTTGAGCATCTTGCCATGTTAAATGGTTATTTAACTATCTTCAATTATGATTTTTTTGTTATAGTTGAAACAATATGATTGAACAAATTAAAAAATCAGTAATGCTCTTTAATGCTCCAATCCAAAGAGTCTATCAAGCTAATCGCGGAACTATAATAAGAACAATAATATACACAATTGGCCATTTTGTTATTGCAGCCTCATGCGTGATGTATTTTACTGGTGCTAGCTTCTCTGCAGCCATAACCGATGCAATTGTAGAGCCTTTATTAAACAGTGTTTGGTATTTTGTATTAGACAAGTACTGGGCAAGCAAATACCCAAGTTCATAAAGTTATATAAAAATCTTTACATTGTTAATATTTACAAGTTAAATATGTGTATAAATAAATCGTGATTTGATCCTATTGCTGCGATATAAAAAAAATTGCTAAAACGGAAATTTTTCCCAGGATTTAACAAAATAATTTCTTCTAATTTTTAGAGGAAGTACTTATATTTGGAGAAAAAATGATGAAAAGACAACTAATTGAAAGATTAAATGACGGGCCTGTGATTTGTGCAGAGGGATTCTTATTTGAGGTTGAAAAAAGAGGCTATCTTGCTGCTGGAGAGTTTGTTCCAATGGTTGCATTAGAACATCCAGAGGCTCTTGAAAATCTTCATAAAGATTTTCAGCATGCTGGATCAGATATTGTTCAGGCATTTACTTACAATGGCCATAGAGAAAAAATGCGAGTAATTGGCAAAGAAGAGTTGCTAGAACCACTCAATAGGGCCGCATTAAAAATAGCAAAAAAAATTGCTGACAACCCAATTGATGGCGGTGAGCCTAATTTAATGTCAGGTAATATTTCAAACTCAAATATCTGGGAAGAAAATGATAAAGCTTCTCATCTTGAAGTTGAAAGAATGTTTACTGAAATGGTTGGTTGGGCTGTTGATGAAGGTGCTGATTTAATAATGGGTGAAACATTTTATTATGCTGAAGAAGCATACAAAGCACTTGAAATTATGAAGCAATCAGGATTGCCAGCAGTTGTAAATATAGCGCCAATGGGTGAAAACATAATGCGTGATGGAGTTTCTGTTGTAGATACCTGCAAAGAGTTAGAACAAATAGGGGCAGATGTTGTAGGCATGAATTGTTTTAGAGGTCCTGCAACAATGCTTCCTTATTTAAAAGAAATTAGAAAAGCTATCAAATGTCATATGGCGGCTCTTCCGTTGCCTTTTAGAACAACTGAAGAAAACCCAACTTTCTTTAACTTGCCTGACAATAATGGATGTACATGTGAGGCGCCTCACGGAAGAACTTTCCCAACTGCATTAGATCCCCTTTACTGCAACAGATATGAAATGAGAGCTTTCTTTAAAGAAGTTCATGAATTAGGTATTAATTTACTAGGTGTTTGTTGCGGAGCAACACCAATGCATCAAAGGGAAGTTGCTGAGGCAGTAGGTAAAACAGTACCAGCATCAAAGTATAGAGAAAAGATGGAAAATCATTTTATGTATGGAACTAATGAAAGAACTGCAAAACATATGCAGGATTATGGTGACAAAGCATAAATAATATTTAGATAGAGCATAATTTTTTTTCTTTTGCCATTCTAATATTGTGGTTGTAGTTTTAATTCATATGATGAATTAAAATAAAATTATGCGATATCTTCTTCTAATTTTATTCTCTTTTTCCATTTATGGAGAGACTAGCAAAATTTTATGTGAGTTAAATGGAACCTATTCAGTAACCTACAAAGATATCAAGAAGACATACCTTTCAGAAGGTATTGAACTTTTTAAAAATTTAGCTAGACAGACACAACAATCTTTATTTTTGCTTCAAAGAGCAAAAACAAACTTTGCTGAAGAAGATTGGCAAAAAGATAAAATATACATTGTTCAGTACTGGGAAGTTGATTCAGAAAAAGAAACTTTTAAGTCACTTACCCATACACTAGAGCCTTCTCCAATATGGATTAATCCAGATGCTGAATGGAAAGCTACAAAATCTAAAACTGGTATCACAGTAGAGCATTCCATGAAATCTGGAGAAACCCATAACATTTTTCCAGATTACGAAGTTGGTGCCTATAGAGTTTCAAATACTTTTAACTGGTATACAGGCAAGGGTCAGATGTCAGGAGATATTTGGCTTAATAAGAAAGATGGCTCAAAAAACAAGAATCCAAAAATTGAAATTTTTGCTTCAGGTAAATGTGAATCTCAAAAAAAGAAATTTTAGGCCTAAG
>CACDVW010000038.1 GCA_902556355.1 uncultured SAR86 cluster bacterium | reverse complement strand
TCTAAAGAGCTATGAATAAATGATTGGCCCCCGAATCCAGGATTGACACTCATTATTAAAACTAAATCTAGGTCTTCGATTACGTTTTCTAATATATCTAAAGAAGATGCTGGATTAAAAACTAAGCCTGCTTTGCAATCTTGATCTTTTATTGCATGAATTGATCTATGAACATGCTTTGAAGCTTCGGGATGAAAACTAATCAGATCAGCTCCAGCTTTTATAAAACTTTGTGCTAATTCATCAACAGGATCGATCATTAAGTGAACGTCAATAAATTCTTTTACACCAAAATCTCTTAAGGATTTACATACCATAGGTCCAATAGTTAAATTGGGCACATAATGATTATCCATAACATCAAAATGTATCCAATCCGCCCCAGCATTAAGAACATTTACAACTTCCTCACCTAGCCTTGCAAAATTAGCAGATAGAATTGATGGTGCAATAATATATTTACTTTCACTCATGGGTTAATTTTCGTCTTTATAGGTTTTATTAGCAAGCTCTAAACGATCAATAGTACCAGTATCTATCCAAGTAGAGTCTGTAAATTCACCAGTAACTTTATTTTTTTGAACATACTCAACAAGTATAGATTTCCATATATCAAATGGCGCATCTTCTATTTTTAATTCGTCAAATATTATTGGGTTGATAATCGATATGCCGCTCCATGTGCATTCATTTAAATTATTGCTAATGGATACTTCATCAGCATTAAGTGAAAAATCTCCATCAGCATTATGATTGGGATTCTCTACACCAACCAAATGAGCAATATCAACATCCTGCTTTATATCCTTTAAATTGATTTGATGATAAATGTCAGCATTAATAAGCAAAAAGGGATCTTTTCCAAGCAACCCAATAGCATTAAGAACTCCCCCTCCCGTTCCAAGAGGAATTTCTTCTTCAGAAAAACTAATATTTGCGTTTGGGAAAATCTCTAAAACGTGTTTTTTAATCATGTTTCCAAGATAGGAGACATTAATAATAATGTCATTGAATCCGGCAGCTAATAAAGCATTGATATTTCTTTCGATGAGGGACTCATTGCCAATTTTTAATAATGGCTTTGGTAAATTTTCTGTAAGTGGCATCATTCTTTTGCCATATCCAGCTGCGAGAATCATAGCTTTCATAAAGCCTCTAACTCCTTATGTAGTTTTGGCATAACAGCAGAACTTAAATGCTCTTTTAAGGACATAAATTGATCATTGGGTATTAAAGTAATTAAATTTTCAAGAATTCCAGGTAAATCCTTTAATCTAAAAGTTCTATTATCCTGAATATATAAATTGCTAAGGGTGCCTAAAATTCTCATATTGCGTTGAATACCGCCCCACCTTAACCATTCATTAACATCTTTAACAGAAACATCTAACTGCAAACACTGAACGTAATGTTTGAGAGCATTATCAATTAATTGATCAGAATAAGAAATATAGTGATCTACTATTATTCCAGCTAAATCTATACCAACAGGGCCAATGCATAAATCCTGAAAATCTATTACTGCAATTTCATTACTAGAATCTACCATTAGATTTCTTCTTTCAAAATCAAAATGGCAATTCATCCATGGTTGTTCGGATAACTTAGAAAAGGCTCTAGCTTGAAGGGTTTCTAGCTCCTTTAATTTTTTACAAGATAAAAATTTTTCTAAAAAAATAGATTGAATTGTTTCCATTTGCATCATCAAAGATTCTTCATCAAGTTTATCTATTTGAGGAATATGAGCTGTTTGAATTTTAGATAGAATCTCAACTGACTGCTTCATCAGTTCAGGATTTTCATTGAGATCAATATCTATTAAACATTTATCTCCTAGATCTTGTTGAACAATTACTCCGACAGCTTGGTTAACCAAAATAATTTCAGGAGAATTAATGCTTAAGTTTGTAAAAAAATTTGATACATGGAGAAATTTGGTATGGTTGTCTTTTTTAGGATCGAGATAGCACATAACTAAAGACTCTTCCTTATCAAAATATAATCTATAGTACTCTCTTCCGCTTGCCTCAAGCTTTAAAATATCAACGTCGATGGCATTAAAGCCAATTTTTTTTGCTAGTTCTAATACTTCTTCTTTATTCAATTAACTATTTTTAACTTCATCAGGTACAGGAGTATCATCAGGAACGAAGAAGTCAGGCATGAGCTCCCCATACGGGACATTAGCATATTGTGAAAAATCTGTTACTCCAGCTTCATGAAGAACTAAGTCATCAATACAAAAATTTCCAGTAAAAGTTTTAGAATCTTTAGTTAAAATTTCATAAGCAGCATCAGCCATAATATCTACATTTCTGGACAGTCTCATAATTTCATCACCGCCAAGATGATTTTGAACTGCAGCAGTTGCTATTGCTGTTCTAGGCCAAAGAGCATTGACAGCTATACCTCTATCAGCAAATTCTTGAGCCATACCTAGAACACACATGCTCATAGTGTATTTAGCCATTGAGTATGCAACGGTGCCAGCAAACCATTTTGGGTGCATATCTAATGGCGGAGATAGATTTAGAATATGAGGATTTGATGCCTTTTCTAAATGCGGTAAACAATATTTACTTACCATATAGGTGCCTCTTCCATTAATCTGATGCATGAGATCATATCTTTTCATTTCAGTATCTTTGACATTTGTTAACTGAATTGCAGAAGCATTGTTAATACAAATATCTATGCCATCAAAATGATCAACCGCTTTATTTATAGCATCTCGAACATTATCTTCGCTTCTAATATCACAAATAATAGGCAGAGCATCTCCACCCGCCTCAACAATTTCATCTGCAGCTGTGTAGATAGTCCCAGGTAATTTTGGATGCGGATCAGCAGTTTTTGCTGCTATCACAATTTTAGCGCCATCTTGAGCTGCCTTTTTTGCCATAGCCAAGCCAATACCTCTGCTGCCGCCAGATATAAATATAACTTTGTCTTTTAAACTCATAACTTCTTCCTTAATTATTAAAACTTTTCCATATATGGCCTTAAATCTAATTCATGGGTCCATGCACTTCTGTGTTGAGTATGAACAAACCAATAAGCATCAGCAATAGCCTCTGGTTGAAGGATACCGTCTTTTTCCTTGAGAGCATATATATCAGGAAAAGTTTCTTTTATAAAAGCAGTATCTATAGCGCCATCAATTACGAAATGTGCGACATGAATCCCCTGAGGCCCTAATTCTCTTGCCATACTTTGAGCTAATGCTCTGAGAGCAAATTTAGCACTTGAAAAAGCAGAAAAACCAGAACTCCCTCTCATAGAAGCTGTGGCACCAGTAAAAAATATACTCCCTCTATTTCTCTTTTTCATGTACTTTGCGGCCTCTCTGCCGGTAAGAAAACCTCCAAAAGCTGCCATCTCCCATACTTTTCTAAAAACTCTTGAGGTCGTTTCTTCTATTGGAAAAAAAACATTTGCACCTGGATTAAAAATTACCACATCAATAGGAGCAACTTCTTCTTCTACTTGCTTAAATAAATCTTGCATGGACTCTTCTTCTCTTGCATCAACTCCAAAACATTTGATCCATCCATCTATTTCCTTAATGTCATTTTCAAGTTGTTTGAATTTATCTAAATTGCCTGGTCTTCGTACAGCGCAAACTTTGTAACCATTAAGGGCAAATTTCTTGCAAAGCGCTGATCCTGTTGCATCTCCGGCACCTATAATAATTGCAGAATATTTTGAAAAATCTTTCATAACATTGTTTAATTGTTCTTACTTTAAAAATTGTAACCTAAATGATAGTTGACTTTATATATGATGTCGCCACACCTAATGGCTACCTTGCACATAAGGTTATACCTGAATTCGAAAAAAGAACAAATACATCATTTAATTATGTCCCTTGTCTTGCTGGTGGAATATTTAAGCTTACCAATAATACTCCACCCCTGATAGCAAACGCTGATGTAAAGAATAAATCTGATTATTTTTTTGTAGAAATGAATAGATGGATAAAAAAACATAAAATTGATCGATTTAAAAATAATTCTAATTTTCCTCAAAACTCTTTACTTATTCAAAGGGGAGCAATTGCTGCTAAACAGCTTGATATCTTAAAAGAATATGTTGAATGTACTATGTCTGGAATGTGGGAAAA
>CACDVW010000037.1 GCA_902556355.1 uncultured SAR86 cluster bacterium | reverse complement strand
GGAGGTGGGGTTGTTGGAGTTGTTGGACCACTATCACCACCGCCACCGCCACCGCCACCGCCACCGCATGATGCAAGAAAGACTAGGGCAAATATAAATGTAAATTTATTCATATAGTATGTTTAAATTTAACCTATTTGAGTGAGAATGCAATGAAACTTTATATAAAAATATTTATAAGATAATTAGAGAATAGTTTTATTGTCGCATATCTAATTTATTGTTATTGTTCCACCCATTCCAGAATGAATTGAGCAATAGTAATACAAAGTACTTGGTGTACTTGAACTGACTGCAATTATTGTTGATCCACTAGATTTAGCAACATCATTTGTATATTCTTGCCCAGAACTATGAGTTCCATTCTCTGTTTCTGAAAATCTGAATGGATGTCCCGAAGGATGCACAAAAGTATATGACTTTCCTCTCTCAAGAGTTAGAGATGATTTTTGTTCGCCATTAATAACATAAACATTGCCTGACCCATTATCATTTGCGGCAACAGTTACATTAATTGAGGTTTGTGATGAACTACAGGCATAGTTTCTAGTTGCAGAATGATTGCTGCTAGAATTATTAAAGAAATCTAAAATATCAGTTAACTTTGTGATATTTGTTCTGTTTGCTGTAGTTGTATTTATAGTGAACTTGCCATAACTTGAAGTTTTTTCTTTACTATTGAAGAATTCAGGAGGGTTTGCTCCAACTGAATTCCATGGACTATTAGTACCTACAGTACTTCCATATGAACCAACTGAATTCCATATACTTGATGTACTAACAGAACTTCCATAAGTTCCAGACTCGTTACAAATTGATTCGGCATTAGCAGAGCCACAACCATAGCAACCCAGGTAAGTTGATTGTGATGAATCGCCGTAAAGGTAATATATCGTGGTTCCAGCTGAACTATTATTAGCAACAGTTAATTTATCACTAGTGCTTCCAACATCATAATTACCAGCTTCATCTTTAAATCCACCTGTCATGACTACATTGTATTCACCCGCACCAGCTGTAGTTGGTATTGTTACTTCAGCTGTCCATGTTCCGTCTTGAGCTGTTCCTGACGCTAAAGAAAAAGTTCCAGTAATCCAAGTATCGGAGTCAGAATTACTTAAGGAGATTCTATAGTTACTACCTTCAGTGACACCAACATTGTCAGTAACGTTAGCAGAAAGAGTAACTGTAGCTGCTGCAGACGTAACATCAACAGATGAAGGAGTAAATGTAAATGATGTTACTTCAGGTGCTTCTGTGTCAACTCCACTGTTAGAAGCAACAGTTAATTTATCACTAGTGCTTCCAACATCATAATTACCAGCTTCATCTTTAAATCCACCTGTCATGACTACATTGTATTCACCCGCACCAGCTGTAGTTGGTATTGTTACTTCAGCTGTCCATGTTCCGTCTTGAGCTGTTCCTGACGCTAAAGAAAAAGTTCCAGTAATCCAAGTATCGGAGTCAGAATTACTTAAGGAGATTCTATAGTTACTACCTTCAGTGACACCAACATTGTCAGTAACGTTAGCAGAAAGAGTAACTGTAGCTGCTGCAGACGTAACATCAACAGATGAAGGAGTAAATGTAAATGATGTTACTTCAGGTGCTTCTGTGTCAATAGGATCATCATCGACATCAGTAACATTCACAGTTATGTCTTGAGTAACAGAATTAACTCCATCATTTGCTGTCACGGTTGCTGTATATGTTGTTTTAGTCTCATAATCTGGAGCTACAGCAAAAGTTAAAACTCCGTTCGATGTTATTAATAATTCATCACCTGATACGGTGAAGGTAATATCATCACCCTCTTCGTCAGTTGCAGTTACTGTTCCGATGGCTTTTTGATTCTCATCAGCACTAAAAGTAGCTTCTGAAGTAAACTCTGGAGCTATATCATTTACATTGGTAACAGTAACTGTAATGTCTTGTGTGGCTGTATTAATACCGTCATTTGCTGTTACGGTTGCTGTATACGTTGTTTTAGTCTCATAATCTGGGGTAGTTATAAAAGCTAACTCTCCTGAAGAGGATATTTCTAATTCATCACCTGAAACGGTAAAACTAATATCATCACCATCACCGTCAGCATCAGTTACTGTTACTGTTCCTATCACAGTCTGATTTTCTTCTGCGCTGAAAGTTGTGTTAGAAGTAAATACTGGAGAGTTATCATTTACATTCGTTACATTAACAATAATATTTTGAGTAGTTGAATTAGTGCCATCGCTGGCTGTTACGGTTGCTGTATACGTTGTTTTAGTCTCATAATCTGGGGCAGTATTGAATGTTAATATACCATCAACACTTATTGCTATATCCTCGCCTGAAATAGTGAATGTTATTTCATCATCATCTCCATCATCAGCTGTAACCGTTCCTATGGAGGTTTGATTTTCATCTGCACTAAAAGTTGATTCAGAAGTAAAAATTGGAGCATAACTTAAATAAGTAGACGAATTAAATACATTTGAATTTGAGTAAAGTAATTTAACAATTTCGTTGATAGCTTGTTGGCCTTCAGTGCTAGACACAATTGTGTATTCTGAGCCAGTAGACGAGTTTTCATGTGTTCCGTATTCAAAATAATCATTATTTTTATCAAATTTAATATCTATTTTTGCTGTCTCTAATAACTGACCAGAAGCATTTCTTTTTGTCCAAAATATTGAGATTTGGTCTGTTGAAGATTCTGTTAATTTAGACCTTAGAACCTCAATATCTTTGAAATCTCTTGGAATCGATGCAAATTCTTGTATCAAAGGATCTAGATCAAGACTGTTTCTATTTTGATATATGTTATTAACTTTATTTTCAAAAAAAGTTGAATTTTGATAAATAGGATTGGTAATTCTTATATCAATCTCCTCAAAATCATTACCATCATCATATTTATCAACAAGAGCAACAAATAGTGCCTCATCTTTATTTGCTAACACATTTGAACAATCATCATTATCACTTGATCCATCAGAAGCTCCAGTACTATATCTATCGCTAGTAATAAAATTTTCTTTGGTATTAACTGGTGTTAAATAGAGCCAGTTTTGATATATACAAACCCTGTCTTTAGGATTTCCGTTGATATCAAAGTCTACTCTTTGTTCGTCTTCAATAACTAACTGATAATTATAATTTTCTGGATCATAGTTGTTGTTTAAAAAAGTGCTTGTTCTGGTATATCTTTTTGAAGCATTTCTTAAAGCATCTAAAGTTCTTGAACTAGTAATACAATTATCAGAATTGGTGAAGCAAGTGTAATGTTCTAGCTGCCCATCTTGGTTAACTTTAGCGCCATTTGCACGAATTTTTTCTTGAATGAACCATCCAAGATCATTGGGCTCAGTTTCATATATAGCATTAAAACTCAAAGGCATTTCTTCAATATCACTAGATGACAGTATTGAATTAATCGCATCTTCTTCAATAATCACATTTGTATTGATTACTTGTTCATGAATATTGGAAAGCTCTGTATCAAATTCATCTGAAAGTTCTTTAAAATATGGAAAGAATGCTGCAATTTTTTGTGCCGATGACTCTGAAATGATTGAGCTTGAATTATCTTGAATAAAATCTATTAACAAATTTTCAAAAGATATACCAAGACTTGATTCAATAGAATTAGTTATCTGCTGTAACTCATTTGAAATATTTATTGCAATAGCATTTGCAATATCGCTACAACCCTCTGATACCGGAATTTCATCATCAATATTTGATGAATTGATACCTTGAACAACTGCATCACCTAATAAGGTTGTAAATGGAGTTACGTATATAGCAGCATTTGCATCAACTGAATCTTTTATGGAAGGAAGAATCATTTGATATGCATTTGTAATCTCACCCAATGATGAATCAATTGCTCCAACAGGAACATCTGCAATTATTGGTCTGTTTTCTAGACAAGCTGCAAGACTTTCATCATTAATGCCTATATTAAACGCGCCATTTGAATCTGAAGTTGCAGAGAATTCATCATTGTCTTTAACAAAATTAAAGTTTTGATCAATAAAAATTTCAGCTCCATCAATATAGCCATCTATAACTTTTCCTGAAAACACGTAATTAACATCTAATATTTCTATGGAAAGATCTTTGGTAACTGTCTCGGTGCCATCGGTTAAAGATAAAGTAATGGCATATGAGCTTTTAGTTTCATAGTCAGGATCTTCTTTGAAAGTTAAAACATTTTCACTGGAAAGATTAAAGCTTTCGGCATCGGTGCCACCAAGTGTGAGGGTTAATTCATCCCCATCTACATCTGAAACTGAAACTGTTGTTACAGCAGTTTGGTTTTCATCAACCTGAATAGTCGATGCTATATCAATGGTTGGAGCATCATTAACTGCTCCAATCGTTACTGTTACATTAGCACTTGAGGTTTTATCGCCTTGAGTAATGGTATAAGAAAAGGAATCACTCCCGTTGAAGTCAGGATCTGGAGAGTAAGTTATTAATTTACCAGATATCGATGTTAATCCATTAGAGCCATTAGTTGCTGATAATGTGAATGGTGAAGATGTAACATAAGAGTCATTTAACAGTACGTTTATTTCTACAACCGTATCTTCAGATGTTGTTGCACTATCAGCTATAGCGCTAATATCCGGTGCTATTTTACTTGAATCTATGTTTTGATCTTCTGCTATGTAATTTAAAAGATCTTCTGTATAACTGGTTACAGTCTC
>CACDVW010000036.1 GCA_902556355.1 uncultured SAR86 cluster bacterium | reverse complement strand
CTGAGCTAATACAAGATACTGATTTTTTGAATAATTCCGAAATTTCTGAAAATGCTGAAAAGATAATTAATGCCTGCAGGCAAAATAAAAAGGAAAGGACCAAGCTGGATGCATTTTTAAGTGAGTATGGCCTCGATAATCAGGAGGGTGTGGCGCTGATGTGCCTCGCTGAATCAATTTTAAGAATCCCAGATAGCAAAACAAGAGATTTAATAATCTCAGAAAGGTTGTCTGAAGGAAGATGGATTGAGCATCTTAATAAGGCTGATAGTTTATTTGTGAATGCTTCAACATGGGGGCTTTTACTTGCAGGCAAGGTTGTTAAAACTCCTCTTGAATGGTCACAGAACCCCAATAAATTTTTGAGGTCTATCGTTTCTAAATCTGGAGAGTTTCCAATTAGAAATGCTGTGATTGCAGCTATGCATATTCTTAGTCAAGAGTTTGTTATGGGGAGAGACTTTAAAGATGTAAACAAAATACCAGGCATTGAAAGATCTATCTATTCCTTTGACATGCTAGGAGAGGCTGCAAGAAATCAAGAGCAGGCAAATATTTACTATGATTCATATGAAAATGCCATCATGGAAGTGGGGAAAATTAATCTTATAAAAAATAAGAATAATGGTGTTTCTATAAAAATTTCTGCCTTATGCCCAAGCTATGAGATGAGAAAATATGAAGATATTAAATTAAATCTTGTACCCAAGCTTATTGCTCTAACTGAGCTTGGTATATCTAAGGATGTTGAAATAACTATAGATGCAGAAGAGCAAGATAGGCTAGGTATAAGCCTTGAAATAATTAAAATCATGGCAGAGTCAAATAAAATTAAAGATTGGCCTGGTTTTGGAATTGCATTGCAGGCGTATGGCAAGAGATCATTGAATGCAGTTGAATGGGTAAAAGATTTAATTAATAACAGAGCTCCAATGCACTTAAGACTTGTTAAAGGAGCGTATTGGGATTATGAAATCAAACATGCTCAAGTATTTGGATATCATAACTATCCAGTTTTTACAAAAAAATCTATCACAGATTTGTCTTATTTGGCCTGTGCTAAAAAAATTTTTGAGATTGAATCAATTTACCCAAAATTTGCTACTCACAATGCTCATACATTATCAGCAATAAGTTACTTAGGAAGAAATAAAAATTATGAGTTTCAAAGACTGTTTGGTATGGGTGAGCTTTTGTATAAATGTGCAGATAAAGTTCTAGACAACAAGCAGCCTACATCTATATATGCTCCAATTGGAAAATATAAGGATTTGCTGCCCTATCTTGTAAGAAGACTTCTTGAAAATGGAGCTAATAGCTCTTTTATCAATAGGCTTCTCGATCCGGAGACTGATGCTGCATGGCTGGCATCTGGGCCTCACAAAAAAATTGAAAATGAAAGGAAAGATATCCCCCTTCCATGTAACATATTCAGCAATAGAAATAATTCAAGAGGTATAGATATATCTGAGATGGATAATCTAGAAACTATAAGAACAGAAATAAGTAAATACAAAAATAAATCTATTGATGCTGTTTCCATTTATAACAATAGAAATGCAGATGGAGCAAAGAAGCATGATGTTTTATCACTCGCAAATGGTAACAAAATTGGAACAGTAACATTTGACGATCCTGGTCACCTTAAAAAATCACTTGAGACTCAGAATAGTGTAAATTGGGCTAAGCTTGGTGTTAATGAGAGAGCTAAAATATTAGTATCAATATCTGATGATCTAGAATCAAGTCCTTACCAGCTAATTTATTATCTGATGAATGAAGCTGGCAAAACTATACAAAATGCTATCGATGAAATTAGAGAAGCTGTAGATTTTTTAAGATATTACTCAAACCAAATGATTGATATTGAAGAAACAGATCAGAAACTTGAGGGGCCCACTGGAGAAGAAAATATTCTTACATACGGAGCAAAAGGCCACTTTATTTGCATCAGTCCTTGGAACTTTCCTGTTGCAATCCTTATTGGTCAAATTAGTGCTGCCTTGATAACTGGCAATAAAGTTACAGTGAAACCATCTGAACATACATCAATATTAGGCTATATAGTAGCCTCCGCTTTCCATAAAAACGGTGTGCCAACTGATGCTTTAGAATTAGTTTTAGGTGATGGACTTTATGGGGACGTCTTATCAAAATTAAAAAATATTAATGGTGTTGCCTTCACAGGATCTCTACCAACAGCCAAAAAAATTCAAAATAATTTAAATGAAAATCATAAGGAAATCATACCTCTTATTGCGGAAACAGGCGGCGTTAATGCAATGATTGTTGATTCGAGTGCTCTTCTTGAACAAGCAACTGATGATATTGTGCGATCAGCATTTGATAGCTCAGGTCAAAGATGCTCAGCCCTAAGAGTCTTGTGTATTCAAGATGATATTTATGATGATTTATTAGAGATGGTCAAGGGCAATATGCAGGAATTAAAAATTGGCAATCCTGAAGAATTGGATACTGATATTGGCCCCATAATTAATAAGACTGCCAAAAATAAACTTAATGCTTATATAAAAAATAAATCTGATGCTGGCTTCCAAGTCTATCAATCTAGTACAAAAATAATTGATCAATATATTTCACCAACAGTAATTGAGATAAATTCATTAAGCGACTTAGATGAAGAACAGTTTGGGCCAATACTTCATGTATTGAAATTTAAATCATCAGAGATTGATGATTTAATTAAAGATATAAATAATACCGGTTATGGCCTAACCATGGGTATCCATACAAGAATCGAATCTAGGGCAGACTTATTCAGCCAAAATTGTAATATAGGTAATGTATATATAAACAGAGATATTGTTGGTGCCGTTGTTGGGTCTCAGCCTTTTGGTGGCCGCGGTTTATCTGGAAGCGGTTATAAAGCCGGAGGGCCAAATTATTTAATACAGTTTTTAAATGAAAAGGTTGTATCTAAGAACTCGGTGGCCTTTGGTGGCAACGCAGAATTACTTAATATTCAAGAAGACTAATGGTTGGTTTTAAAAAGGTTCCTACAAAGGCTGTTTTATTAACTTTTTTAATATCAATTTTTCTTATTCTGTTATTGTATGTTGATTTTTCAACTAATGAATCTCTTCCTTTAGAAATCATTGAGACAAGTGAAAGGTTTGAAGACACAGCTTCTGAAATCTTAAGTTATCAAATTCATGAGGTTAAGGATGGAGAAAATTTATCAATCATTTTTGAAGATTTTAAGGTCCCTTTAAATACTGCGTATAGAATTTTTAGATTAGATGAAAAAAAACTTCTTTCTAATATAAGACCCGGCGACAAAATGAGGTTTACATATCTTGGTGAAGAAATAACTTCTATTGAGATTGGTAAAGATCGAATCAACTCATTATTAATTGACTTAGATGGTGGTATATCCATAAAAGAGATAAGCAAAGAAATTGAATTAATTCAATCTTTTAAAAGCGGTACTATTAGAACTTCTTTTTATGAAGCTGCTTTAGATGCAGATATTCCAGATAGTATCATAATGGATTTTGCATATATTTTTGGATGGGATATAGATTTTATATTTGATATAAGAGAGGGCGATTCATTTTTCTTGATATATGAAACACCATTCTCAGACGGAGAAAAGATTAAAAATGGGGATATAGTTGTTGCCAAATTTATCAATAATGGAAAGGTCTATAAAGCTAATAGATTTTTTACAGATATCAATAAAAAAGAGTTCTTTGATGATGCAGGTAATAACTTACAAAAGGCTTTTTTAAGGGCTCCTCTTGATTTTGCATATATAAGTTCCCATTTTAATCCCAATAGAATGCATCCAGTTCTGCATACAATAAGGGCTCACAACGGCACTGATTATGCAGCCCAAAGAGGTTCGCCAGTGAGAACAACTGGAAACGGAACCATAAAATATGCAGGAAGAAGAAATGGATGTGGTAATGAAGTTGTTATTCAACATACAAATGACTATTCAACAAGGTATTGCCATCTAGACAAATTTCATTCTGGTATAAAAAAAGGTAAAAAAGTTTCTCAGGGTGAAACTATTGGCTACGTTGGAAGTACCGGTCTTGCTACAGGTCCCCATCTTCATTATGAATTTAAAATAGGAAATAAGCATATTGATCCAGTAAAACTTAAATTGCCTTCAGCAGAGCCAATAAGCAAAAATCTAAAGTCTGATTTTGATACACTTATTAGAAACAACATAATAATGTTAGAAAAACTAGAATCTTTATACCCTAATGAGCAGTAATAAGAATATATATATCGGAGCAATGTCAGGCACAAGTCATGATGCGATCGATGTTTCCATTACAGAGATTGAAAAGGATATCACCTTAAAATCTTTTTTCTCAAAACGAATACCAAACTCAGTAAGAATGAGAATAAAAAATATCATGGAATCAGATTCAACCACTTTAATTGAGTTAGGCCAATTAAATAAAAAAATTGGGTATTTGTTTGCTCAAGCCATTAACGAATCTATCAAAAAAGCAAAATTAAAGAAAAACAGAATTAACTGTGTTGCAATATCAGGTCAGACCATAAGACATGAGATTTCTAATACAAATCCATTCTCTATGCAGATTGGTGATCCTAATATCGTTTCTAGTAAAACAGGGCTAACTGTTATTAGTGATTTTAGAAACATGCATATTTCTCTTGGTGGAGAAGGTGCCCCTCTTGTTCCTGAATTTCATAATGAACTATTCCATGAAGCTAGAAAATCTAAAATAATCCTGAACATAGGTGGAATTGCAAATTACTCTTATATAAAAAACAAAAACTATCTCTGGGGATCAGATG
>CACDVW010000035.1 GCA_902556355.1 uncultured SAR86 cluster bacterium | reverse complement strand
CATTCTTCCAAATGTGGTTCTTATATCATGAGCACTAGCCAAAGGATCAGGATTACCATCTGGTCCCTGAGGGTTAACATAGATTAATCCCATTTGAACCGCACCAAGTGGCATGTCCAAAGATTCTCTTACATCATTATTTTCATAGCGTTCATTCTCAAGCCATTCTTTTTCTAAACCCCAATGAATATCATCTTCAGGAGCCCAAATATCTGGACGTCCTCCACTAAAACCAAAAGTTTTTCCACCCATTGATTCAATAGCTACATTACCGGCAAGGATTAATAAATCAGCCCAGCTAATTTTTTGACCATATTTTTGTTTAATTGGCCATAACAATCTTCTAGCTTTATCAAGATTTCCGTTATCAGGCCAGCTATTAAGAGGAGCAAATCGTTGTGCTCCAGTTCCGCCGCCTCCACGTCCATCTGTACTTCTATATGTACCTGCTGCATGCCAAGTCATTCTAATAAAAAACGGTCCATAATGACCATAATCTGCCGGCCACCAATCTTGTGAGTCAGTCATTAAATCATTAAGGTCTTTTTTAAGAGCATCGTAATCAAGCTTTGAGAACTCTTCTACATAATCAAATCCATCTTCCAATGGATCAGATTTGCTATCGTGCTGATGTAAAATATTTAAGTTTAGATTATTTGGCCACCAATCTCTTACCGATGTGCTGTTCTCGCTACTATTGGTAGCTGCAGCCCCATGCATTACAGGGCATTTACCTTGTGTTTCGTTACTCATTTTTCCTCCAAAGAATTGTGCTTAAATTTGAGTTACTTAATACTTTAACTAATTTTTATATATTGATAAATATACTATTAATGTACTTTATGTTCGATTAAAATGTATATAAATGATCTCTATAAAGCAATTAAATTATGCACTCGCAGTTGCCAAGAGGTTGCACTTTAAAAAAGCAGCAGATGATTGTTTTGTATCTCCTTCTACACTAAGTAATGCAATTACAGAACTTGAAAATCAAATTGGTTTTCAAATTTTTGAAAGAACAAATAAAAAAGTCATAGTCACGAAACTTGGACTTGATCTTCTAAAAAAGGCTGAAACAGTTCAGCTTCATATTGAAGATATAAAAAATCTTGGTGAAAAACAAAAAGCTCCATTAAGCTCTCCATTAACCATTGGAATTATTCCAACCATAGGCCCTTATTTACTCCCTCTAGTTCTACCAAAATTAAAAAAATATCATCCAAATCTAAACTTAAAAATTTTAGAGGGCAAATCTAGCTCATTAGTGCAAAAAGTGAATGATGGAGACTTAGATATGGCTATTCTTGCTCTTCCATATAACTTAGGAGGATTATTATCCTTTAAATTTTGGGAAGAAAACTTTTATTATGTAAGCCACAAAAACAATGGATATAAAGAAGCATTAAAAGCAAAAGATATAAATTTTTCAGAATTAATGTTGCTCGATGATGGCCATTGTTTAAAAAATCATGTGCTAGCTGCATGTAAAATTAATAATAATCAACAGTTTTCAATGGAAGCATCTAGTCTTACTACCTTGATTCAATTAGTAGCTAATAATATGGGTTCAACTCTTGTTCCCCACATGTCGATTAAACATTTGATTAATGCTAATTCGATGATAAAAAAGTCAATCTTAAACGAGCCTGGTCCCCATCGAGAGCTTGCAATAGCAGTAAGGCAAACTTATGCAGATATTGAAAATGTTATGCTATTGATTGATATTTTTAAAAATGAATTGAAAAGATACTCAGAAAATATTCAATAAAGAAATGGTGGAGCTACGCGGGATCGAACCGCGGACCCCCTGCTTGCAAAGCAGGTGCTCTCCCAGCTGAGCTATAGCCCCATTTTCAAAAGCTGTATTGTACTTTAAAAATTTTAATTTTGTACACTAATTCAAAGAAAAGGGGTGAACAATGCCACCCCAATTTTTTGAAAGTTAAAGCGCTCTCAAACTATAAGTTTGATTAGAATGTTTTTCTTATTGAGATCCTTGCATTAAATGGCTCGCCAACAGATGCCTGATGAGTGCTGTGTGAATGCGGAAAATATAACTCATCTGTAAGATTTTCTACATTCATTTGAATGCTTAAATCATCAGCAATTTTATAATATGCTCCGAAGTCAATTCTTGTATATTCTGGCAATATTAGTCCTGACTTATTATTACTAATGTTAGATTCACCTTGTTGAGTCATACCAAAAGCCCACCCAAACTTATCTGAAACTTCATAGGTAGCAAATAAAGACAGCGAATGTTCCGGAATCTCTCTTGGTTCACCGCCAGAACTTGTTTTGCCATCCATTGAGCTATATCCAACAACAAGGTTCATCTTGTCATTCACTTTTCCTTTTAATTCGAGCTCCAAACCATCTACCTGGAGTCCAACAATCTCTGCATCCTCACCGCTTGCATCTCTTGTTGCTATGGTTTGTTCGCTGTCAAAATAAGCTGCTGCAAAACTTAGACTTTCAGAGATTGCAATTTTTACTCCAAATTCACTACTTTCGTATACGTCTGGATCTAAAGCTGCAGCTGAAGCAGTTAATTTTTTATATTGCTCACCAGATCTTGGTAAAAAGCTTTCGCTGTAGCTGTAGTACCAAGACACATTTTCACTTGGCTTAAAGATTACGCCAGCTCTAGGAGAAAATTCTTTATCTTCTCTAGATTGTGAAGTTCCTGATTTAATATCAGCTACTGTTATATCAAAAGTATCGTGACGGCCGCCAATCATTAATTTCAATCTATCCGAAACATCTATTTGATCCTGAAAATAAATAGATGAAACTTCAATATCAGATCTTGTTTTACTTTTAAGTTTTGCTGTAAAGTCGTTGCTTGTAGCAACGCCTGAAGAATTCACTGAAAAGTTCATTGGTCTGGTTATATTAAAAATCTCATTATCATCACTTGTTGTAGACCAAAAAGTATCATATCTATGATTGTCATTGGATGTATCTATAATCTCCCCACCAAACAAAAGCGTGTGAGTAGAAGTTCCAATTTGAATTTCATTTACTAAATTACCGGTTAAAATAGTATTTTCTCTTTCAGTTGGATCAAGATAACCATCCATAGTTACAACAGTCTCACCTGCGTTATAACCAGATGCATAATAATTCTTGTACATCTTTTCAAATTCACTTGAAACAATGGAAAGATTTCCCTTGCTAGTATCAGAGAACTCAGTACTCAATGTTGCTCTGAAGATAGAAGCTTCAAGCGTTGTCAGGTTTACATCTTTATCACCAAATGTGATCTTTTCAAATCTTTTAACAGGCTTACCGTTTTCTGTTGGGACACCTCTATCTATAAATCTTTCATGATCAGCATACTCATATGAAAGGTCCAAAGTAGTTCTGTTGGTAACTTTTAATTTTAATGTAGGATTAATGCCAGTTCTTTGCCCATCGTAATGATCTCTATGATTTTCCAGCGCATCACTATGCATCATAAAACGCATTGCTGAATTATCTCCGCTTTGAACGTTATAGTCTAAGGTCAAATCATTTGCACCAAAGGAATCTACACCAAAATCTACAGCCCCAAACTTGTCATTAAGAACTGCTTTTTTTGAAACTCTATTAACAACACCACCTGTTCCACCTCTTCCAAAAAGTAAAGCATTTGGCCCTCTAAGAATTTCAACTTGTTCCACATTATATAAAGAACGGTAATATTGAATATCGTCTCTAATACCATCTTGAAAAAAATCTGCTGTTGACCTAACTCCTCTGAAAACTACTGCATCACGATGACCTTCTCCTTGAGAAGTATTAACACCTGGAACATATCTAATAATATCTCCAATTGCTCTAAAACCTTGTCTGCGTATGTCGTCATCTGTGACAATAGAAACCGTTTGTGGAACATCTAATACTGGGACTGGAGTTTTTAAAGCAGTAACCTGATCGGCATATAAAACATTTCCTTTAACAACAATCTCTTCAACATTTTCTGAATCATCAGCAGTTATTGCAAAAGATGCTACAAATAAAATACTTATGAATAGTAATGGAGATATATTCTCAATTAACTTTGTATACATTTTTGTCAACATGATTTTCCCTTTTAATTAATTATTAGTTCTTAAAAGCCGCCGACCTCTCCAGATATTTTTGATAATTAAAACTTTTAATTTACAAAAAAAGCACACTCTTAAGGGGACTATAAAGCTGGCGACCTTTAAGAGATGTAAATGATAATGAGAATGATTCTCATTTGCAAGTAGAAATTAAAAAAAATTATACTTTTTTTAAAAAGTTGTTTTTAGATAGGTAAATAAACTTTACTTATTTCCGCGAATTAAGAAATAGATGCTCAGGACAAATAAAAACATCTGCTCACTTGTTAAGAGCTTCATTGGGGGCCAAACAAACCAGTCCGGATGTCCGATATAAAAAACATTAAACATTAGAATCACAAGAAAAAAAGCAGATATCCTAGTAATAAAATGTCCTGCCTGTGATGCAAATAATCCAATTAGTCCGCCTAATATAATTCCTACCCCGCCAAGAATTTCAACTAAAATTACAATAGAAACAAACACTTCGGGCATTGGTATGAAGATGCTTTCAAACCAAGTTACCATTCTGTGCTGCTCCTCCATCATAAAAGGTGCTGGTAATTTTTTATAGCCGTGTAAAAAGAAAGCAATGCCAAGCGCAATTCTAAAAAACCAAGGAGCGATACTATTTAATGGGCTCATAACAGAGTCTAATCTTGCATTAATTTTTTTCATATTTACTCCTAATTTTCTAAAAGTATATCCTTGTCCTCACAAAGAGCAAAGCCATTCACACCGATGAAACGATCTAGCTCATCCCTGCCTATATCAATATGAGCATATATTTGACCGGTAGATGATATTTTTTCTTCATTTATACAACCCATCATAAATAGCTTTGATCTAATTTTTCCTAATGATGATTCTAATGAAACC
>CACDVW010000034.1 GCA_902556355.1 uncultured SAR86 cluster bacterium | reverse complement strand
ATCCAATGAATCGACAGTAGAAACTATTTCTGGGGGAATTCTTTTGGTTATACCAATATAATCTTCAAATTTAGCTTTAATAAATCTAACTAAATTAGATGCATCAGCTTCTTTTAATGGTATATCATCAATAGAGACTACTCTTGCTAGGTCATAGCCTTTTTTGTCAATAAACTTATCTATAGAGCATCTTTTATGGCCTTCAACAAGAACCTTCATGGTTCCATCTGGTAATTTAATTAACTGTAGTAAATTACTAATAGATGCATTTTTGTATACATCCTTAAACTCAGGATTGTCAATTGCAGGATCAGTTTGGCAAACGAGCACAAGTTTTTTATTTGAGGACATAGCTACATTCAATGCTTCGATGGATTTAGGTCGGCCAACAAATAAGGTTGTTACTATCCCAGGAAAGACAACGACATCTCTTAAAGGTATTACAGGTAAATCTGATTTTATTTCATTCATATAGCCAATATAGGGATAGATATTTAAATATCAATTAGCAGATGATTTTTTTGTAGCAGTTTTTAAAAGCTTAATTGGTTCGGTTTTGGAGACAACTGTGTTCTCATCAATTATAACTTTTTCAAGATTTTGATTAGGAAGCTCAAACATGGTTTCCATCAGGAGATCCTCCATAATTGATCTAAGACCTCTTGCACCAGTTTTTCTTTTAATTGCTTGTTTGGCAATTTCAATAAGCGCTTCGTCTCTGAATGTTAATTCAACACTATCAATTTCAAATAAATGTTTATACTGATTTACTAAAGCGTTTTTTGGTTCTTTTAAAATTCTAACAAGTGCATTTTCATCAAGCTCATGTAGGTTTGATATTACTGGAAGTCTTCCAACAAACTCAGGAATCAATCCATATTTAACTAAATCTTCAGGTTCTAAATTATCAATATCTGATGAAATTGATTGAACATTTGAGGCAGTATTCACATCAGCTCCAAAACCAATTCCAATATTATTAGTTCTTTGATCAATAACTTTATCTAAACCAGAAAAAGCTCCGCCACAGATAAATAATATATTTGAAGTATCTATCTGGATAAATTCTTGTTGAGGATGCTTTCTGCCACCTTGAGGAGGTATTGAAGCTACAGTTCCTTCAATTAGCTTGAGGAGTGCTTGCTGAACTCCTTCTCCAGAAACATCTCTTGTAATAGATGGGTTGTCAGATTTTCTTGCAATTTTATCAATCTCATCAATGTATACTATACCTAATTGTGCCCTTTCAGGATCATAGTCAGATTTTTGTAAAAGCTTTTGTATTATGTTTTCAACATCTTCACCTACGTAGCCAGCTTCTGTAAGCGTAGTGGCATCAGCAATTGTGAAGGGAACATTTAAAATTTTTGCTAGAGTTTGAGCTAATAAAGTCTTGCCACTACCTGTTGGTCCTAATAGCAATACATTACTTTTTTGAAGCTCAACTGCATCTTTGAGATCATTTTTCTTTAATCTCTTGTAATGATTATAAACAGCCACAGATAAAACTTTTTTAGCCTTTTCTTGACCTATTACATACTCATCAAGCTTATTAAAAATTTCTAAAGGTGATGGTAGTTCTTCTAAAGAAGTATCTTCTTCACTTTTAATTTCCTCTTCAATTATGTCATTACATAGATCTACGCATTCATTACAAATATATACACTCGGACCAGCAATAAGTTTTTTTACATCATCCTGGCTTTTACCACAAAATGAACAACTTAATTTATCTGATGATGCCTTACTTACCATTATTTGAATCTCTTTGTTCTAAAATATTATCTACTATGCCATATTTAACTGCTGCGGGTGCATCTAGGAAATTATCTCGATCTGTGTCTTTTTCTATTTTCTTTATTGATTGACCTGTATGTTTTGCAAGTATATCGTTCACAACTTTTTTCATGTGTAAAATTTCTTTTGCATGAATTTCAAAATCAGATGCTTGGCCTTGAAAACCACCCAATGGTTGATGAATCATAATTCTTGAATTTGGCAAAGCATATCTTTTTCCTTTATCTCCTCCAGCAAGAAGAATCGCACCCATACTTGCAGCCTGGCCAATACATAGCGTAGAAATAGAAGGTGCAACAAATTGCATGGTGTCATATATTGCTAAACCTGAAGAAATACTACCTCCAGGTGAATTTATATAAATTGATATATCTTTCTCAGGGTTTTCAGACTCTAAAAACAACAACTGAGCAACTACTAAGTTGGACATATAATCGTCAACAGGACCTGATAAAAAAATAACACGCTCTTTAAGAAGTCTGGAATATATATCAAACGACCTTTCACCTCGAGGAGTTTGCTCGATTACCATTGGTATTAATGCTGACTCTATTTCATTCATATACATTTATTTATTTGCTAGTTCTGAAAATTCTATCACCTTATCCTTTGATTTAAGTGCATTTTCTAAATTTTCAATCAATTGTTGTTCCAATGCAATCATTCTAAATTGTTCTAATTGCTGTGGCTGACCCTTAACCCATTGTTTAAACTGTTCAGGATCTTTGTATTTCTGTGATTCTTTATCAATAAAGGTGTCAAGCATTACTGCATCTGCAGTTAATTCAAAATGATTAACTAGTTCTGCAAATAATAAATCAAGCTTTACTCTTTTTTCTGCATTTTCCATGAATGTATCAATCGGGAATAAATCGTCACCTGCTTGATCTTCCATTTGCCCAATTCTCATTAATGCATCCTTTCTCATTAGTTCTGCTTGTTCTTTAACAGTTACATTTGGAACCTTAAATGAATTTGTTTTTAATAATGTTTCATAAATTGATTCTTTTGTTAAATCTTTTTCTTGAACTTCAACTTCTTTTTCCATTCTTTTTGAAATTTCTTCTCTAAAAGCATTTTCATCTTTTACATCCATTTCTAGCTTTTCAAATAAGTCTTTATTTATTTTTGCTTCATGAAGCTCTTGTATCTGTTTTAATGTAATTTTAAATTCAGCCTCAACACCTGCTAAATCTTTCTTAAAATAATCTTCTGGGAATGTAGCTTTTAATGAAAATTCAGACGGCTCTTTATCTAAAATAGCATCCTCAAATCCAGGAATCATTGAGTTACTTCCAAGGACTAGCTTGAAATCTTTAGCTGAATTACCTTCAAATTCTTCGTTATTGATACTTCCAACAAAATCAATAATCACTTGATCGTCTTTTTTTGATTTTCTCGTTACATCTTTCCATTCACCATATCTTTTTAAAATATCTGCAATGGCTAAATCTATATCACTTTCTGTAATAGAAATTGATACTTTTTCATAACCTGTCCATCTACTTAACTTAGCTTTTATTTCAGGAAAAACTTCAAAAGTTGCAGAATAGGTGATTGGTTTTTTAGGGTCTTCGCTTTCAATATTAACTGTTGGAGCAGAAGCTGGTCGAATTTTATTCTCTGAAAGCGCTTGAGGGTATGAACTTTGAATAAGGTCATTCACAACATCTGCATGAATTGACTGGCCATATCTTTGCTCAAGAACATCATTAGGAACTTTACCTTTCCTAAAACCATCAAGCTTAGCTTTACTTTTAATATTATTAAGCTTTGTTTGGAATTTAGAATTATAGTCTTCAACTGGAATTGAAACTGTAAGCTTTCTCTCTAAATCTTTTAGTTTTTTTAATTTACTAGTCATATTTTATCCAATGTATTGGGGCGAGCGATGGGGTTCGAACCCACGGCCTCCGGAGCCACAATCCAGCGCTCTAACCAACTGAGCTACGCCCGCCACGAAACGAGCTATTATAGATTAAAAAATACAATTATTAATTTTTTTATTATGTTAATTAAAAGATATACAATGACCTTATCATTTTTTATGGGGAGATAATTAATGACTAATTTTTTAGACGATACCAACAAGTATGTTCATAAAGCATTAAAGTTTTCTGGGCTATCTGAAGATTTATCAAACAAAATTATAATTTGTAATTCCACATATACCGTTCGATTCGGAGTAAGACTTAGAGGAAAAATATTTACATTTGAAGGATGGCGCTCCGTCCATTCTGAGCATATGGAACCAACAAAAGGAGGAATAAGGTTTGATTTAAATACAAATTCTGAGGAGGTGGAGGCGCTTGCAGCATTAATGTCTTATAAGTGTGCCATCATTAATGTTCCTTTTGGTGGCTCGAAGGGAGGTCTTAAAATTAATCCAGCAGATTGGGAAAAAAGAGAACTTGAAAAAATTACAAGAAGATTTGCGCAAGAGCTTATTAAAAGAGATTTAATTAGCCCGTCAATGAACGTCCCTGCTCCCGATATAGGATCGTCGTCAAGAGAAATGGCATGGATTGCAGATGAATATAGAAGAATTCATCCAAGCGATATAAATGGTGCTGCATGTGTCACAGGAAAACCACCAAACAAAAATGGTCTACCCGGAAGAGAAGAGGCTACTGGAAGAGGTGTTCAATTCATAGTAAGAGAATTTTTCAAAAATCCTGATCTTCTTAGAAGAGTAAAACTTGATGAAAATCTATCAACTAAATCAATGATAGTTCAAGGTATTGGAAATGTAGGTTATCACCTCTCAAAGTTCCTTACACAAGATGACCAAGTAAATTTAATTGGCATTTCGGAATATAACGGAGGGATATATAACGAAGATGGTATTGATGTTGAGCATGCAAAAAAGTATTTTACAAAGCATAAGTCATTTAATAATTATCCTAAGGCAACATTCATTAAAGACTCTTCACTTTTATTAAAGAGAAAATGTGATATTTTGATACCTGCTGCGCGTGAAAATGTAATAACAGAAAAAAATGCTGAAGATATATCTGCAAAATTAATAGTTGAGGCAGCTAATGGACCAATTAGCTATAAAGGCAACCAAATACTTAATAGAAAAAAAATCTTCGTGATACCAGACATCCTTGCAAATGGAGGTGGTGTTGCTGTTAGTTATTTTGAATGGGTTAAAAATATTAGACATATTAGATTTGGTCGATTAGAAAAAAGAAGGAATCAATTTCAGCTAAATACTTTGATTGAGGCTATTGAGCAAATGACAGGAAAATCCATGCCGGTAAAATATAAAGAAAATTTTTTGAAAGGTATTGAGGAGATTGATTTAGTAAGATCTGGTTTGGATGATATGATGATTGATGGCTTTCAAGAAGTTAAAAAAGCTTATATTTCAAATGATAAAATAAGTGATTTTAGAACAGCTGCATACCTAGTAGCGATAGAAAAAATAGCAATGGCATATGACTCTATAGGTTTGTAGGGAAAAATATTGCTGGATTATCTTTTTTCCATACTTCATAACTAATCATAATTTCTTCTAATATTGAACTCTCAAGAAAACTATCTAGCCATTTTTGAACTTTTGG
>CACDVW010000033.1 GCA_902556355.1 uncultured SAR86 cluster bacterium | reverse complement strand
GGTCTATCATCTACAAATTTAATAAGCTTATTATAAGATTTAAACTCTTGAGAACTTATTGGATATATATCATCTAATATTGCGCAAATCTTCATAGCGACATCTATGTTCTTTACCTCATTTATGCCACCAATATTATAAGTTTCATTATTTTTACCTTCTATTAATACTTTATGAAGTGCGGCAACATGATCCTCAACAAAAAGCCAATCCCTTATTTGGCTTCCGTCACCATAAATAGGAATCGGTTCATGATTAAGTGCACTCCTAATTATTGTTGGAATTAATTTCTCATCATTTTGATAAGGGCCATAATTGTTTGAACAATTGGTTATCACTGAAGGCAATCCATATGTTCTTGTCCATGATCTAACTAAATGATCTGATGAGGCCTTGCTAGCTGAATATGGTGAACTCGGGTTATATGATGTTTTTTCACTGAATTTAGGGTCATTCTTTTCAAGATCTCCATAAACCTCATCAGTTGAAATATGATGAAATCTGTAAAATTTAGGGTTTACTTTTTTAGAATACTCCAATGATATATTTAACAAATTAAAAGTTCCTATGATATTTGTTTCAATAAATTTACTTGGATTTTTAATTGAATTATCAACATGTGATTCAGCAGCAAGATGCATAACAAAATCAGGTTTAAAATCAAAAAATATCTCCCTTAAATTTAGCTTATCTAATATATCAACTTTCTTGTGACTATAATTTTCATTTTTTTCAAATTGATTTAAAGAATCATTTGAGGCATAGGTCAGCTTATCAACATTAAGAATTTGATAGTTATTAAAATTTTTTAATAAATATCTAATTAAAGCTGATCCAATAAATCCTGACCCTCCAGTTATTAAAATTTTCATATTAATTTATTATAATTTGTATTTTCAGAATTAATGGTATTTTGAAGAGCCTCTTTCCAAGAATTGATTTCTAGACCAAAAGAGCTCTCTATCTTTGATGTATCAAGGACTGAATATTTTGGCCTTGCTGCAAGTGTTTTGTATTCATCTGTTGTTATTGGGCATATCTTACAATCAGAAGAAGTTAATAATAAAATTTCTTTTGCGAATTCGTACCAACTACATGAACCTTTATTGCAAAAATGAAATATGCCTTTTTTTTGAGCATAATCATTAAATCTTTCTGAAGCTATAATTCTTAATATGCATTCAACAAGATCATTTGCGCTCGTTGGAGATCCGATTTGATCACTTATAACACTTATAGATTTTTTAGTTTTGGAGAGATTGATTATAGTTTTCATAAAATTTTTACCAAAAATGGAATAAAGCCAACTTACTCTTATTATGATGCTTGGGATTTTTGATTTCTGCAGCATTTCCTCTCCTAGAAGCTTGCTTTTTCCATATTTTGAGATTGGATTTGGATTATCTTTTTCACATATTGGCTTTAAAAATTCACCATCAAAAATATAATCTGTGCTTAGATGAATAAACTTAGTATCTGGCTTATGTTTTTCTAGTGACTTACAAATATAATCAATAGAATATCCATTTATTATTTTTGCATACTCAAAATTCTTTTCAGCTTCGTCAACGCTTGTATAAGCAGCACAATTTATCACAACATCAAATTTATTATTTACAAAAAAGCTATCTATACTTTCAGGGGATGATATGTCTAGATCATTTTTGTTGCAGAAATAAAAATCAAGAAAATTTAATGAATTTTTTAAATTGAATATTTGAGTTCCGAGCTGACCAGATGAACCAATTACCAAAATTTTCATTTTAGTGAAGTATGTTTATTCCACGTTTTCAATAAAAGGTGGATTTAATTTAATTCTTTTTTTGAAGTTATCTAATATAAAAACAATTAAGCAAGATAAAAGAAAGCCTAATGTGGTTATCATGATGCAAATAAATGCTCTTGAAGGCCTTGCTCTTTCATAAGGAACATAAGCAGAATCGACTATTTCAAAAATATAATCATCAGATATGTTTCCATACATTTGTTTTTGAATTTTACTCTCAAGCAACTGCGCAACAACTTTTCTTAATTCAGAGCTTGAGGTTTTATTTAGTTCGTTATTAAGATACTCGACTTCTCTATTTATTTTCTGCGAAGAAACCTCTTTCATATATTTATTTAATTCTCTAAACATAAGGTCCGCCCATTCTTTGGCAATTATTGGTGACTTGTGTTCGATTGATATATTTACAAAACCTCCGACTTTTTCTTGGTATATTTTCATATGCTGAGTCGTAAATCTTTTATGAGCAACTAGAAAAATTGGTTCAATAATCCATTTTTTGGTTTCTGAATCATAAATAGATTGATCATATAAATTTGATTTATTATTTGGGTTATATGAATCGTAGGCCATGAGATTTTTTTTAAATTCTTGATCGGCGTAAATTTTCTTAAAAAAGTCTCTACTTACAGCGTGTTTCATAGCCAGCATTGCTTCTTCATCTGGATTTAAACCTAAACTTCCACTGATACTAGCAATACCTCCCAACATACCAAGTCCAGTGGATAATGAAGGTTCATTTTCTTGAACTGATTTTAAAACAATGCTTGATGAAAAAATCGGTGACAATGACAATGCTATAAATACTGATGAAATGGCGAAAATAAAAGAAAATAAAGCTATAAAGCCTTTATTTTTTAAAAATAAGTAAAATAAGGATGTAATACTTAATTCCTTTTCAAGAATATTTGTTGAATTAGTGTCCATTTATTTAATTATTTTAAACGATGATATTGTTTTTAGATAGAAAATAAGAATATTTATTAACTAAAATTCAATTAAATATATATTTTTAAAATTTTATACTAAGTTTTTTCTATTAATTGTTTAGTTAAGGTTTTTTCAAGAAAAATAAAAGTAAATCTGTATTAAGATATAGATTATAAATATCAAGTATGTATGAAAATTTTAGAATTAAAAAATAGACTGGAAGCTAAAATTCACCGGTATAGAGAGCATATATTTGTTAAAAAAGATGCATCAAGTTTAAAATTAAGTGATAAAGTTTTATTTTTAGACTTGGGATCAAATTTAGGCCAAGGTTATAAATGGTTTAAGCAATACTATAATCATTTAAATATAAAGTTCGAACTTTTTGAACCAAACCCATTCTGTTGTGATGAATTAAAAAAAATTCCTGAAATTAAATCGGGAAAAGTTATATTGCATGATATTGGAGTTGGTGTCAGTTCTGGAAGATATAACTTATATGGCTTAGACTCTAAAGAAGGAGGAAGGTTTGCTCAAGGAGGTTCAGTTATTAAAGAGCATAACTCTGATATATATGAAGTTGAAGAAGATAATGCAATTAAAGTTAATTTAATTGATTTTTCCTCTTATTTAGCAGGAGTATCTAGTAAATTTGATAAAATTATTGTAAAAATGGACATTGAAGGTGCTGAAGTCGACCTTCTAGAACATCTTATCAAAGAAGGAACAATTGACCATATAAGCTTTCTTTATGTTGAGTTTCATTCTCAATATCAAGTAATATCGCAGTCCATGATAACAAGGAAAAGAGAGCGAAAAATACTAAAATTACTATCTCAAAGAAAAAATTTAAAGGTACGTATATGGCATTAATAAAACTAGAATAATAGGAACTGACTTACAAATTCAAATATAAAATATTAATTATTTAAAATTCCTTTCATAAAAATCTATTAATTCTTTTGGTAAACGATAATTACTATTTAATTTAATTTTAGTGATTGAATTTGATAGCTTATTATCTTCGTCATTAAAAATCCCGAAATTATACTTTCTTAGAATTAAGAAAAATTCCTTCTGAGATTCACTAAAATTTTTATAATCAGACCGACTAATTATATTAAAAAATATCATCTGACTTTCAATTGCAAAATGAATCAATGTTGAACCAGAATTATCAAATATTAGGATGTCATTCGCATAAAAATTTTTTTCTGACTGTCCTCCAGAAGGTATATTGAAACTATTTTTTCTAAAATTCTTATACAAATTAGAATTTGAAGAAGGATGAAACATACTTGTGTATTCCGTTTGATTAAGATTAAGTTCTTTATGAATATATTTTTTTGAATCAGAATTTATAGATTGAAGATGGTGGCATGGCATGGAGTAAAAATAAAAAAGTGGAACTTTTGAATCTTCAATCCACAATACTCTTCGAATATTATTTTTAGTTTTTTTAGAAATACGCTTAAATTTTGTTTGCTTTATGTTGTTATCTGAAAAACCCCATCCAAAAAATTTATCACATAGGTTTTTTTCGTAATCAGCAAAATAATCCACTTTAAAAATATCATATCCTCCACCGTGCTGAATACCTTCTATATATAAATTAGAATTCAATAAAAAAATATTTTCAAAGCCTTCATATTCTAAGAAAGAGGCTGAGGATCCTGAAACATTAATTCTGTTGTATGGCACGGTAACTTTAGATGAGATAAAAACTTGAGGAATTTTTTTTAAAATGACATTAATCTCTGAATTATCAAATTTATCTTTAAATATATTATTTAGTATTTGCTTTAACCCATTCGCAATTTCTTCATCTACTTTTGGGGGTATGGATAAAATAAATTTTAAAGATATTAAATTTAGAAATTTTTTAAATAAGTTATCTAGGTGAGCTCCAGGAATAAATATCTTTTTATGAAAAAACTTTAAAGCATAAAAATATTTAGAATTATTTTTTTTGAACTTTATTTCATATATCTTATTTGAATTATCAATTTCATATAGAAAACTAAATCTTTGAGGATTATTAATATCACTATTACAAAAATCTACTAAACCTTTTGAGCCATAGATTTTCTTTAGTAAAAGAATATTAAAAATCCAATAATCAAGTAGAACTTTGATCTTTGATCTATTTGGATATGTTGAGTACAAATTTTCCAAGTCTATTTCAAATTTACTAAAAATTTTTTTATGGGATAAAAAAAATTCGCGACTTTTATCAAATTCTAAGTCATTCATATAACTCATCTAAATATATTTTTTTATCATTTTGAAGTTTCTAACTCTGAATAATTCACCACAATATTGCTCAGGACTCATGGAAATTATTTTTTGAAAATCATAAGAATCAGTTAGTTTTATATTATTAATCAGTTGTTTTGTTTTTATGAAGTTAAAATAAAAATCATGCTCTGCTAAAGAAAGACATATTTCTCCTTCATCTATTTCAGATTGCTTTCTAGTTAACTTATCATAATTTTTATTTTGATATGCATTTTCTGATAAATAAAAATCAAATCCTTCAATTATGCATTCAACATTTCCATATTTTTGTATCAGAAATTTTAATATTCTCTGCAGACCCATTTCACTTGCCATAAAACCTTCATTCGATAGAGGTACTCTAATGAAATTTGAAGGCAGTTGTGAAGTCATACATGTTACATATATTTGTTTATACCTTT
>CACDVW010000032.1 GCA_902556355.1 uncultured SAR86 cluster bacterium | reverse complement strand
TTGAAAATAATAAAAAAATGAATTGTCTCTCAGAGGCAATTAAATTAACTGAACCATATAAAATAGATACTTTTTATTCCGAATACTCAATCAACCAAGAATCTTCTAAATTCAAAAAAGCCTATCTAGGAAATCACGAAGACTTAAAAGCAACTTTTGAAAGCTCTAGATCTAATCATTATTTTAGAAAAGACATAGAAATATAGGATTTTGTCTTAATTAGTGCATACTTATTGCCCTGAGGCCCACAAAATAGTATTTTTTTATATTAAAATTATGTATATAAAACATATATTTCAAATCAGTAAATAAAAAATAAATAAAAAGAGTTCATTTGTAAATAAAAAGTGCAGGCTAGGTACATTTTTTTGGCATTTAAATTGCATATATAAACTATACATATTTAATAAATAGGGTAAACCATGAAATTTTTAAAAATTGACGAAACGTCTCTCAATAATTCAAAGAAACTTATTAGAAGAGTATTAAGTGCAAGTATAGATAATCCAAATAATCCAGAATCCCTTAATTTCTTTCAGGCAGATACTTACAGATTTTATTTTTTAATGAGCTTTATGTGGGAGGCTCTTGAAGGTAATGAAATCTCCCAAGAATATGCTATTTCATTAGTGCCCAAAAAATTTGCTTCAAGAATTAAAAGACTGCAAGTTTTAAAACAGGCAGTTCAGTTGGGGTATATTGATGAGCAACAATCCCAGGTTGATAGACGAAGAAGAATATATTTTCCTTCTGATACGCTTTTAAATGATTTTGTTCAATATGCTAACGACTCTGATAAAGCTGTAAAAATCGATAAAGCTTCATAATTTAAATTTTACTCTATAGATCTAAAGCTCTACCTATATTCATTGTTGTTCATTACAATTGAATTATGCCGTATAGAAATAAGACAGATGAAGAGTGGAAGTCTCAACTTAGTGATGAGAGTTATTATGTAACTCGACAATCCGGCACTGAAAGACCTTTCACAGGAAAATATTGGAATTTTAGTGAAAAAGGGCAATACAACTGTATTTGCTGTGATACACCACTGTTTGAATCTGATACAAAGTTTGATTCAGGTTGTGGCTGGCCAAGCTTTTTTCTTCCAAAAGATAAAGAAAAAATATCTGAAGTTCCTGATCACTCTCATGGAATGACACGTACTGAAGTTAAGTGTAAGCAATGTGATGCCCATCTTGGACATGTTTTTAATGACGGCCCAAAACCGACAGGGTTGAGGTATTGTATTAATTCTGCCTCATTGGATTTTAAAAAAGATGGTTAGTGTTAAATCAAATAAATTTTTTAAAGCATTAACACAGGTTTCAGCATGGACTGGCTTATCTAGACTTTTCGGTTTGATTAGAGATATAGCTACCACAAGCTTGCTAGGAGCATCAGTTTTTCATGATATTTTTGTCGTGACTTTAAAAATCCCAAATCTTTTTAGAAGGTTTTTTGCCGAAGGTGCTTTCAACCAAGCATTTATTCCAATTTATAGTGACTATCAGAAAAGCGAAAATGAAAAAGATATATACAATTTTCTTAATGCTTTGGCTGGATCATTTTTAAGTGTTTTATTTTTCTTTACACTTATAGTACTACTAATAGCTCCAATTTTTATTTTTATATTTGCTCCAGGATTTTATTTTGATGATTTTAAAAAAGACTTAGCGGTAGATATTTTAAGAATAATGTTTCCATATTTAGCATTAATTTCTTTAGTTGCTTTTTCAAGCGGCATACAAAATAGCCATGATCGTTTCTCTTTGCCAGCATTTACACCTTTAATATTTAATATTTCATTAATAATAGCTGCAGTATATATAGCACCAAAATTTAGTATTCCAGTATTTGCCTTAGCATGGGGAGTTCTTGCAGCTGGATTCATGCAATTAGTAATACATATAATTGCATTAAAAAAAATTAATAGACTACCAAGGCCTACTCTTAACTGGTCTCACCCAGGTTTAAAAAAATTTATTACGCTTGTATTTCCAGCAATCCTTGCTGGTGGAATTATTCAGATTAATTTACTTATTGATACTATTTTTGCGTCTTTGCTTCAAACAGGTAGCCCAACTTGGCTGTATGTTTCTGATAGATTAATTCAATTTCCAATGGGTTTATTTGCTATAGCTATTGGCACAGTCCTTTTACCGACCTTATCAAAAATTGATATTACTCAGAATAAAAACTTATTTATATCCGAATTACAAAAAGGTCAAAGGTTTGTTTTATTCATAGGGTTGCCATCTTTTATTGGTTTGTATTTATGTTCAGTAGACTTGATAAGCACAATTTTTCTAAGAGGTGAGTTTTCATCATATGATGTCCAGCAATCATCATTGAGCTTAATGGCATTTTCAATTGGCTTACCATTTTTTATGCTTATGAAAGTTTTAACGCCAGCATTCTTTGCAAGAAAAGATTCAAAAACGCCTATGTATGTTGCATTACTTTCATTGGTGCTCAATGCCTTTTTGAATTATTTATTAGCATTTGAATTAGGCTTAGGACATATTGGTATAGCAATAGGAAGCTCAATTGCTGCTGTTGTTAGTGTAGTTATCCTTGAAATAATTTTGGTACAGGATGGTCTTATTAATCTTATTAATCCATTTAATAAGTTTAATTTTTCTATATTAATACCTTCTATCTTAGTGATAGTTTTTTTGAACTACTCTGCTCAATTTTTTGATTTTTTTGACTTAAATCAGACTGAAAGAGTGTTGGCACTTCTTTTCAAAGTTACAATATCAATATTCATATACTTCATTATTTCAAGAATAATTAGAGGATATTCTTTTAAAGAATTTTTAAATTAAAATGTACTTAATTAGAGGAATACATAATTTAGATTTTTTTAAAAAATCACATCCAAATCTGATACTCCATGGAACTATAGGAAATTTTGATGGTTTACATAAAGGCCATCAGGCTATTTTGTCAAAAATTAAAAATAAAGCTGAAAAAACAAACGGCTACTCAATAGTTTTTTTTACAGAACCACATGCATCTGAGTATTTTGCTGCTAATTATAACTCGCAAAATGAAGCACCCCCAAGAATTTGTCCCTGGAGGAAAAAATTTGAACTTCTTAGAGATTTTGATATAGATTTTGCTTTTTTTCTTAAATTTAATAATTCTTTAAGAAAAATGACTCCTGAAATTTTTATTTCAGATGTATTAGATTCTGTTGGTCTAGCATCTTTAACTGTAGGTGATGATTTTAGATTTGGGGCTAATAGAGCAGGCGATTTTGACCTTTTAACAAAATGGGGCTCAAAGAAAGGTATTGAAGTAATGAATACTGAAACATTTAACTACGAAGATCAAAGAGTTAGCAGTACTAGAATAAGAAAGGCTCTCCTGAATGATGACTTTCAGCTTGCTGAGGTTTTATTAGGAAGGCCTTATACTTTTTCAGGAAAAGTAGTCCATGGACAGCATCTTGGAAGAACAATTGGTGTGCCAACAGCAAATATTTGGATTCCAAAGCAAAAACTTCCTATCTCTGGAGTGTATGCAGTTAGAACTACTTTTGATGGCAAGTCTTTTGATGGCATAGCTAACATGGGAACTAGACCTACAGTGGGTGGCTCTAATCCAGTACTTGAAGTTCATTTATTTAATTTTGATCAAGAGATTTATTCAAAAAGACTAACAGTACAATTTGTAAATAAAATACGTGAAGAAAAGAAGTTTGAGAACTTAGACATGTTAAAATCACAAATTCAAAAAGACATATTGACTGCAAAAAACTTATTAAAATAAAAAATGACGATTAATTATAGGGATACTCTTAATCTTCCTGAAACAGAATTATCTATGAAAGCGGGCTTACCCAGAAAAGAGCCTGAGATAATTGAATTTTGGAATGGTATTGATATCTATAAAAAGTTAAGAGAACTTCATAAAAATGATGAAACTTTTATTCTGCATGACGGACCCCCATATGCTAACGGTTCTATTCATCTCGGACATTCAGTTAATAAGATACTTAAAGATATTACTATTAAATCAAAAACATTCCTTGGAAAAAATGCTCCATATGTTCCTGGGTGGGACTGTCATGGATTGCCAATAGAGCTGAATATTGAAAAGAAGCACGGAAAAAGAAGTGAACTAGTTCAAGATAAGAAGAGTTTTCAGGAAGCTTGTAAGGAATATGCACTCACTCAAATCGAAAACCAAAAAAAAGATTTTATTAGGCTTGGTGTATTTGGTGAATGGGACAACCCATATAAAAGCCTGGATTCAACTTTTGAAGCTGATGCTATTAGAGCTTTGGGTAAAATATATGAAGCTGAGCATCTTCAAAAGGGTGAAAAGCCAGTTCATTGGTGTCAGGATTGCGGGTCTGCCTTAGCCGAGGCTGAGGTTGAATATCAAGATAAGGTTTCTAAATCTATAGACGTAGCTTTTAAAGTTGATGAACAGAGTATTGATAGTGTAAAAACTGTTTTTGGTTTCTCTGAAAATGAATCTATTGCTTTTATTATATGGACAACTACTCCATGGACAATACCATCAAATGTAGCCGTATGTATTAATCCAGATTTGGAATACACACTTATCAAAATTGATAATTCTTATCATATTATCGCTGATTCGATGATTGAATCATGTTCTGACAGGTGGGGTATTGAGGTTAAGAAGATTTCAACAGTAAAAGGTCATGAATTAGAAGATATTGATTTAATTCATCCATTCATAGATAGAAAATCTAAACTTCTTCATGCTGATCATGTTACCACCGATGCAGGTACAGGGTGTGTTCACACAGCTCCAGCACACGGTATGGATGATTTTTCCATATGTAAAAAAAATAATATTCAAATTATAAAAGCACTTGATAGCAAAGGATTATTTAAAGAAGAAATTGATTTTATTGCTGGTCTGCCTCCATTAAAAGCAGATTCTCTTGTTATAGAAAAAATTGATGAAAAAGGCGCATTGATTAATTGTGATGATTATCATCATTCATATCCTCATTGCTGGAGACATAAAACACCTTTGATTTTTACCTCCACACCTCAGTGGTTTATCTCAATGGACAAAGGAGGTTTGCTTAAGAATGCTCTTGGAAGCATTAGTGAAGTCAAATGGGAGCCTTCATGGGGTCTGCAAAGAATTGAGAGTATGCTTACTGATAGACCAGATTGGTGTATTTCAAGACAAAGAAAGTGGGGTATTCCAATAACATTACTAATTCATAAAGATACTGGTGAAATTCATCCTGATCAGGGCGAATTATTTAAAAAGTTTGCTGATGTTATTGAAAAAAATGGAATTTCTGCATGGGATAGTCTTGATTTGAGCGATTTTATAGATAGCAGTGACTCATATGTAAAAGTTCAAGATACTTTAGATGTTTGGTTTGATTCTGGTGTTACTCACAGCACGGTTTCAGAAAAAAGATTTTCAGATGATGTTATTGCAGATCTTTATTTAGAAGGCTCAGACCAGCATAGAGGATGGTTTCAATCATCTTTGCTAACAAGTATTGCAATGAAAGGACGTCCGCCATACAAGGCAGTTCTTACTCATGGTTTTGTTGTAGATGAAAATGGAAGAAAGCAATCTAAATCTTTAGGCAATGTTGTTTCACCTCAAAAAGTTTGGGATAACTTAGGTGCAGATATATTAAGGTTGTGGGTAGCCTCAACTGATTTTAGAAGTGAGATGGTTGCTTCCGATGAAATTTTAAAGCGAGTATCAGACCAATATAGAAGAATCAGAAATACCTTTAGGTTTATTCTTGGAAACCTTAGTGATTTTAATGAGAGTGAAAAAGTTGAATTCAAAAATCAAGTAGAGCTTGATAAATGGATAATTACTCAAGTTCAAGATTTAGAGCATGATGTCATAAATTACTACGAATCATATTCATATCATAATGTTGTTCAAAGACTTCATAATTTTTGTGTGAATGAGCTCGGAGGTATTTATTTAGATATTGTTAAAGATAGACTCTATACATGTAAGCAAGATTCTATTGCAAGAAAATCATGTCAGACAAGTTTAGATTATGTCTTAAATGTAATGGTTAGATTGATTGCACCAATCCTATCATTCACTTCTGAAGAAATATGGCAAACTCATAAGAGCCTAAAAAACCAAAATGAATCTATCTTTTTATCACAATATATACAAGACCAAAAAGAAGAAGCTCAAAACATTACCAATGATGATTGGAAAAGAATTTTTGAG
>CACDVW010000031.1 GCA_902556355.1 uncultured SAR86 cluster bacterium | reverse complement strand
AGGTCTCAATATCACCTTTTAATTTTTCTCTGGAATACGCGTTATCATTATTTAAGAAAGAAAAGAAAGAACCTTCAGAAAGTTCAAAGCCTTGTAATAACTCCTCATTATCAAAAACTTCATTTCCTATAATATTAATTTTCTTGATTTTAGCACTTGAGCCTTCATCAACAGTAATATTGATATCGATTCTATTTCTTGATTGCCTAACTTCATCAATTTCAACATTTGCACCATATCTACCATTAGATGAGTAAGATCTAACTAACTCGGATCTAACTTTTTCTAAGGTAGACCTTTTATATACTTCCCCCTCTTTTATACCTACACCATCTAGGCTTTCAATTAATTGTTCTGTCTTAAGCGCTTTATTTCCTGAAATATCAATTGCAGAAATTGAGGGCCTTTCAACAACACTTATAATTAATGTGTTGCCATCTTTAGCTATTTGGATGTCATCAAATTGTTCAGTAGAAAATAGTGATTTAGTAATATCGGTTGACTTTCTTAAATCAATTTTATCTCCAACACTAATAGGAATAACATTGAATATGCTTCCAGTTGATACTCTTTGAAGACCAATTATTCTAATATCACTAACTAAAAACTCATCAAAAGCATTAAGACTTGAGATGAACAAAAAGCTTAAAAAATATAATTTATGAATTTTCAATTGTTTCAAACCTATAAAAAACGGGCAACATCATTAAATATTGCAAAAATCATTAATGCTCCAACCATTAACGCCCCACCTGTATATATAAAGTTTTCAGTTTTTTCGGTTAAAGGTTTGCCTCTTAATGCCTCTATACCCAGAAGTGTGAGCTGACCTCCATCTAAAACTGGGATAGGTAAGAGATTTAAGACCCCTAAACTTATACTTAATAATGCCATTAAATACATAAAAGGAAGGAAGCCTGCTTGTGCTGTATTGCCAGCCATCTGAGCAATACCAATTGGGCCACTAAGGTTTTCTGTACCCATATTACCAGTGATCATTTTGCCAATAAACTGAAGAGTTTTGACACTCAGATTATATGTTTCATATACACCTTTAGACAAAGATTGGAAAAAGGAACGGCTGGTTCCAAAGGACACTCCAATAATGCCAATCTGGTTTCCATCAATATCTTCAGATGAACCTACTCTCACAGGAAATTGAAGCAAATCGCCGTCTCTATAAACATCAATTAATACATTTTGATTCGGAACAGAAGATATTGCATTTCTAATATCACTTGCGTAACCTATCTTAGTATTTCCAATTTTAGCTATCACGTCATTTGCTTTTAAATTCGATTTATCTGCAGGGCCATTTTTTATAATCGAACCAATTATAGGTTTCATTTTATATTCAACCTCAACTCCCAAATCATTTAGTGGATTTGCTTGTGATTCTGCAGTTGGTAAAAAATCATCAACTAAAATACCAACATTTATAAAATCGACTATATCTGATCTTTTCAATGTTAAGTTAATTGTTCCGGTATAACCTGCATAAGATAAAAGTTCTAAGTTAATATCCTTTGAATCTGAAATTATAGTTGAGTTAATGGCTACTATTTGATCACCAGGCAGAATAAATTCATTAGAAGAATTCATATTTACTGAGCTTTCTACACCTTTAATAACAGCTGTGGTTTGAGGATCTGGTGTATTTAAAAAAATCAAAGAAAAAATAAAAATTGATAATAAGAAGTTTGCAAGCGGTCCTGCAAACATAATAAGAGCTCTTTGCCATTTAGGCTTAGAGTCAAAGGTATTCTTAATCTGTTCTTCAGTTAAATGTTCTTTTACTTCCGGCTCATGTTCTATTAATTTATTTGTAATCATGGAAACATAACCACCGAGTGGAAGCGCAGATATTGCAAACTCTGTTCCATGCTTGTCCAGTCGCTTATATATAACTGGCCCCATTCCTATAGAAAATCTTTGAACATGAACTTTAAAAATTCTTGCAAAAATAAAGTGACCATATTCATGAATAGTAACTAGAACTCCAAGGAGTGCTATAAATGATCCAATATAAATGATTGTTGTTGTCATAATTTAAGAGATGGATTTTACCACCTTCTTGGCCTCTATGCGTGTTTGATTGTCGGTTTCATAAATAGTATCTACATCTATATTTTTAGACATTGGGATAGTATCAAAAGTTCTATAAATCACCTCATATATTTTATCGAAGGTTATCTGCTCTTCCAGAAAGCTCTGCACGGCAATTTCATTAGCAGCATTAAAAACTGTCCCTGACAAGCCTCCTAAATTGCATATATCTCTGGCAATATTAACCAATTCTGATCTATCCTCAGGAATATCTTCAAATGTCAGTTTTAGTGATGAAAAATCTATTTCAGAAAAATTTAGACTTAAGCGTTTATCATTAACAGACAAAGCATGTGCAATTGGAACTCTCATATCGGGATTGCTCATCTGACATATGCTAGAGCCATCAGTAAATGTAACTATAGAGTGTATTATGCTTTGTTGATGAATAACTAAATCAAAAAATTCTTCATTTAGATTAAATAAGTATTTTGCTTCAATTAATTCCAGACACTTATTAACAAGTGAAGCAGAATCAATTGTTATTTTTGCACCCATTTTCCAGTTTGGATGATTTAGCGCCTCTTTTTTTGTAACCTTTGAGAGTTCTGAAATCTTTTTATTTAAGAATGGTCCTCCAGAAGCAGTAATTATAATTTTTGATACATCGTCTGTATTTTTATCGGAATTCAAACATTGAAAAATAGCGTTATGTTCGCTATCAATAGGTATTATCTCAGTGCTATGTTCTTTAGCCAAAGGAAGAACAACGTCTCCTGCAACTACTATGCTTTCTTTGTTCGCTAGCAAAATTGTTTTTCCAGTTTTTGCTGCCATTAGTGTGCTTTCAAGGCCAGCAAAACCTGAAATGGCCGATACTATGATGTCTACATCATCTTTATTTAGCAATTCCTCTAATTCAGACTTATCTCTTAGAATATTTAATTCATAATTGTTTTCAAATGTATGCTTAAGAAATTCATGACTTTGATTGGATTCTGTATATATATTTTTTAATTTAAACTCATTAATAATATCTTCTGCTTTAGCTATATTTGAACTGAACGTTATCCCTAAAAGATTTAATTTATTTTTATTTTGTTTAATTACGCTTAGTACACTATCTCCAATACTACCAGTAGCACCCAATAAAATAATATTTTTCATAAGATAACTATAATAATAAAAAATAGAAGAATTATAGGTGTTGCTAATAAATGAGAATCTAATCTATCTAATACTCCACCATGCCCAGGAAGAATGTTGCCAGTGTCTTTTATTGATTTATCCCTCTTAAGAAAGCTTATGAACAGATCTCCATAAAAAGCTAATATTCCACCGATAAAACATATTAAAACAGACCAATAACTAATATTAAGTGAATAACTTATCACAAAGCCAAACAGCATACTCCCAATCAACCCCCCTATTAACCCCTCTAAAGTTTTATTTGGACTTATATTTGGAGAAATATGAATTTTTCCAAAGTTCGATCCAACAAAATAAGCACAAATATCAAAAAGAGCTGTATTGACTATTATTATAAGAATAATTTGGTAAACGGAGACTGAACTTAGCTCATGTAAATCATAAAATTCTTTTAAAGCAAAAGAAGGTTCAGATAAAAGTCCAACTAATAGAGAAATTGAAAGCCAAAAATATATAAAAATTAAATTAAAACCCCATACAATTGGTCGTATAAAACTATTTTTAATCCACTCATAAAATCCTGCTATTGAAAAAATTGAAATTACAGATAAAAAAATCCAATAGTTTTCTATAATTATTATAAAAATTAAAGGCAAGGCAATTACTAGCCCTGTAATAGTTCGTCTTAATAAATTTGAATTATATTCTTTTACCAAATCTTCTACTCACTGTCTTAAAACTATCTAAGCATTCTATAAAATCTTCTTTTGTAAAATCTGGCCAGTATTTATTTACAAATGATATTTCAGTATAGGCTATTTGATATAGTAAAAAATTACTTATTCTTTTATCTCCACCAGTTCTAATTAATAAATCTACATCTTCAACAGGAGAGGATGAAAACTCAGAAATCATTTTCTCATCTATTTGCTCTAATGTTATTAGACCATCTTTTACTTTTGATGAAATTTTTTTGGTCAAGTTAACTATGTCCTTTCTACCTCCATACCCAAGAGCAACATTTAAATTCAGCACTGGTTCATATTCGTTAGTTGCAGTTTCTGCTTCATCAATCTTAGATAAAATTTTTGAACCAAAATCTTCAATTTCACCAAAAAACTTAAGTTTAACTTTTTGCCTCTTTAAATCTGGTACTTGTTCATTAATAGCCTTTACCACAAGTTTCTTTATTGCATCTATTTCAGGCTTTGGTCTTGACCAATTTTCAGAACTAAAGGCATATAAGGTTAATGATGCTATATTTTGTTTAACTGATTCTTCTACTATATCTCTAACAATTTCAACACCTTTGCTGTGTCCTTTGCTAATATTTAGAGAGTTTGATATAGCCCATCTACCATTACCATCCATAATAATAGCAATATGTTTGGCGATGTTTTTCTGCTTATCTTTTGATGAGTTAGCCATGAGGCTTATTTTAAATTTCTAAAAGGTCAGATTCTTTTGCTTTTAATTCTGAATCAACAAGCGCGATATATTTATCCGTTTCTTTTTGTATTAAATCTTCTATTCTTCTTAAATCGTCTTCTGATATTTCTCCTGAGGACTGTAGCTCTTTACTTGCTTGATTCGCATCTCTTCTGATGTTTCTTATAGATACTCTAGAGTTTTCAGCCTCAGCTCTGGCCTGTTTAATGTAGTCTTGTCTGGTTTCTTCAGTTAATGCAGGCATTGTAATTCTAATTAAATCAGATGACGTACTTGGATTTAATCCCAAATTTGAATTGGATATTGCTTTTTCTATTTCAGGTATGAGGCTTTTATCCCAAGGTGAAATAACTAAAGATCTTCCATCTTCAACGCTTATGCTTGCAGTCTGATTTAAGACAGTCAGATTGCCATAATAATCAACTTTGATATCATCTAAAATAGCAGGATTTGCCCTTCCAGTTCTAATCTTGTTGAATGCCTGGCCTAAGGATGCAATAGATTTATCCATTCTTGAGGTTGCATTATTTAGTATTTCGTTCATTTTATGATATTAACGTACCTATTTTTTCACCGCAAATAATATCTTTTAATGCATTTTGAGTATTTACATTAAAAACTGTTATTGGAAGATTGTGGTCTCTAGCTAAGGTCAGTGCTGTAGCATCCATTACTTTTAAATTTTTTGTAATAGCATCATTAAAAGATAGTTCTGGAAAAAATTCTGCATTTTCATTAATCTCAGGATCTGAATCGTAAACTCCATCAACTCGTGTAGCTTTTAACATTAAATCTGATTGAGTTTCTATTGCTCTGAGGCATCCAGCGGTATCAGTCGTAAAAAATGGGTTACCGGTTCCTGCTGTAAAGATTACAACATATCCATCATCTAATAGTTGAATTGCAAGCCTTCTATCGTAATGCTCGACTATTCCAGACATTGAGATAGCAGACATTACCCTAGTCTTAATACCAGCTCTTTCCAGGGCATCTCTAAATGCAATTCCATTCATTACAGTAGCCAACATGCCCATATGGTCGCCTGCAACTCTATCCATTCCTGCTTTATTTAGCTTCTCACCTCTAAAAAGATTACCGCCACCTATGACAATTCCTATTTGGGCACCTAATTCTTTGCATGATGCAACTGAAGATGCCATTTGATCTAGAATTTTGGGATCTATACCATGCTCATCATCACCAGCAACAGACTCTCCACTAAATTTAACGAGAATACGCTGGTGTTTTAGATTTGACATAAATTTATTTTAACTGCTCAGCAACCTCATCAGCAAAGTTTTTAGTTTCAACTTCAATGCCTTCACCAACTTTTAATCTTGTATAAGATTCAATTTTTGCATTATTTGAATCTAAAAGATTTTGAATTGTAACTTCAGGATCTTTAACAAAATTTTGTGACAATAAAGAAACCTCAGAAAGAAACCTTTTCAGCTTACCTTCTATCATTTTTTCCATAATCTCTTTAGGCTTTCCTGATTCTTCAGCTTGAACCATATAAATTGCCTTTTCTCTTTCAAGAATTTGTGGGTCGATATCAGCTTCTGATAAACATAAGGGATTGAATGCAGCAACATGCATTGCAATATCTTTTGCTAAAGTTTCATCGCCACCAGAAATTACCACAATAGAACCAAGCTTTGAGTCTGAGTGGACATAAGAACTAGTATTCATATCTGAGCTATATTCAATTGTCTCTAGTCTTCTTAGTTGGATGTTTTCTCCAATTGTTTGAACAAGTGCTTTTCTTTTATCTTCAACCTCAGATGCTTGAATATCAGCAATATCGGTTAATTTATTTTCTGAAATAAATTTCTGTACATCATCAGCAAACTTAATGAAGTTTTCATCCTTTGCTGCAAAATCTGTTTCTGAATTAATTTCAATCAATGTTGAGTAGTCATCTCCAACATGAACTCTAAGCACACCATCAGCAGCAACTCTGGCTGCTTTCTTCTCTGCTTTTAATGCGCTATTTGATCTTAGCAAATCAAGAGCCTTTTCAATATCTCCACTGCACTCAACAAGTGCTTTTTTGCACTCCATCATTGCAACACCTGTCATGTCTCTTAATTCTTTTACTTGAGATGCCTTAATTTCCATTTTTACTTTTCTTCCTCTTTAGAATCATCATTATCAACCTGCTCTTCATCTGAAACTTTTTCATCTATTGATTCAGACATTTCGGATTGATTTTCATCTTCAGATGTTTCTTGTTTTAATTCATCAGCCGCTGGTTCTTCTATAACTTCTTCATTCTTATCTACTTCTGCTTCAACCGGCTCTTCCTTTTTAATGGTTTGAAT
>CACDVW010000030.1 GCA_902556355.1 uncultured SAR86 cluster bacterium | reverse complement strand
AGGCATGCTAAGAGCTCTAGAAAAAAGACCTTTATCGTCAGAAGATATAGATACAGTCTTTGGGAAAATCTTAAATGAAATTAGAACCAGTGGAGTGAGAGAAATCCCATCTATAAAAATTGGTGAGATAATGATGAATGCACTGAAGGAAGTTGATAGCGTTGCATACGTTAGATTTGCATCTGTCTATAGAGATTTTCAAGATATAAAAGATTTCTCAGAAGAAATTAATTCTCTTCGTAAAGAAAAACCAAAAAAAAATTCAAAAAATAAATCAAAAAAATGAATTATGAAAAATTGATGCTGAGAGCCATCTCTCATGCTAATCAATATAAATATACAGCAAAACCTAATCCAGTTGTTGGATGCATAATTGTTAAGGATAAACAAATAATTTCTGAGGGAGCGCATGAAAAATTTGGATGCAATCATGCAGAAATTAATGCAATAAATTCTGCGAAATTAAATCTTGGTAAAAGCTTTAATTCATTTGAAGAACTAACTTTAATATGTTCATTAGAACCCTGCAATCATACTGGCAAGACAGGGCCATGCACTGAAGCAATAATTAGTTCAGGTATTAGAAATGTTGTTATCGGTGCCTTGGATCCTAATCCACTTGTTTCTGGAAAAGGTATTAAAAAACTTGAAAAAAATGGTATTAATGTAATAAGTGGTATATGTGCTGAATTGGTAGAAGAGCAAAATAAATTTTTCTTTTTTAAAAATACATATAAAAGACCATTTATAACAGCAAAAATTGCTTCATCCATAGATGGAAAATCTCATTTACTTGATGATCAACAAACGTGGATCACTTGCAAGGAGTCTCGAGAAGATGTTCAAAAACTAAGAGCATCTGTGGATGTAATTCTGACTGGAGGCAATACAGTTATAAATGATAATCCATTAATGAATGCTAGAGTTAATTTCCCAATTAACCAACCCAAAAAAATCTTATTAAGTAGCAAAACTAATTTTAACTTTGATGCACCGTTTTTTAAGAATGCTAATTATGAAATTATTACAGAGCGTGACATTAAGAATGTTGTTAAAAGATTTAGAAGTACAGACATTACGTCAATTCTTGTGGAGGCTGGACCAAAATTAATCAATTCTTTTTTAAATGAAGATTATGTAGATAAATTAATTATTTATGAATCAACTACGAAACTTGGGCCAAATGGAGTAGATTGGTTCAAAGAAGATAATGCTGTCGAAAAACTGGGTTTTAAACTAGAATCGTCCTATAAAATTGAATCAGACACAAAGAAAATATATATAAAGTGATAAAAGATAATATAAAAGACATCATAAGAGATATTCAAGAAGGAAAAATGGTTATTATTCTTGATGATGAATCTCGAGAAAATGAAGGAGATTTGGTCTGCGCTGCTGATATGGTAACACCAGAAATTATTAATTTTATGGCCTCAAAGGGAAAAGGTTTGATTTGCCTCCCCCTTAACAAGAATTTAATAAATAAATTTGATTTAAAAATGATGACCAATAAGAATAAGGCTGCCAACAAAACAGCTTTTACTGTCTCCATCGAGGCTGCCGAAGGAATCACAACTGGAATTTCTGCTGCTGACAGAGCTCATACTATAAAAACTGTTGTAGATACAAAATCCAAACCTTCTGATATTGTTCAGCCTGGTCATATTTTTCCCTTAAAAGCAATGGAAGGCGGAGTTCTAAGCAGAGCCGGGCACACTGAAGCGGCATGTGATCTTGCTAAGCTTGCTGGTTTTCAATCTGCTGGTGTCATTTGTGAAATTATGAATGATGATGGCACTATGGCACGAAGAGATGATCTGATTAAATTTGGCGAAAAGCATGATATAAAAGTTGGAACAATAGCCGATTTAATTGATTTTAGACTTTCATCAGACTCAACTATTGAGGCCATTAGCGAAAAAACTATTAAAAATGAGTTTGGAGAATTCAAACTTATTGTTTGGAAGGATAATATTAAAGATGAATATCATTTCTCATTAACTAAAGGTGACCTATCAAAAGTAGAATCTCCTTTAGTGCGTGTGCAAACTCAAAGCATCCTTCAGGATACTTTGGGAATTGAAGAAATGGGTAAAAACTGGTCTATAAGAAAATCTATCGAGAGAATCTCTAAAGAGGAAGCAGGGCTGTTTGTATTAATTAATCACAGAGATGCAAAAAGTTATTGGCTTAACAAGCTTGAAGATAAAGAAGTTGAACCTAAAAAAAATAGAAAAGTTATTGGTGTTGGCTCTCAAATATGCAGAGCATTAAATCTAAAAAAAATTACAGTACTCGGAACACCTACTAAATATAATGCTGTATCAGGTTTCAATATTGAGATTACAGGTTTTGTGAATGAATAAGATTTTAATAGTGCATACCTCATGGTATAGCGAATACATAAATGAGATGGTTGAGATTGCAACTAATGTCATTTCAGATAGTGAGCATGAATATGAAACTACCTGTGCTCCAGGTGCAATAGAACTTGCTGCATTGGGTAAGCATCACTTAATTAAAAATAAATCATCATACTATTCTGGTGTTCTATTCTTAGGAATTGTTGTCAGGGGAGAAACATCTCACTATGATTTAGTTACTAACGAGACTTTCAGATCAATTGGAGACTTAGCTTTAACCTATCCAAATATTTCAGTAATTAATAATGTATTGTGTGTTGAAAACTCCGACCAATTGATTAAAAGATTAAAAATCAATACAAAAAATAACACTCAAGCCTTAATTGAGCTTATCAATGAAAAATCTAGCTAATTTTAAGATTCAAATTAGGACCAGAGAGTATCTAGTTCAAGCTATATATCAATATTTCTTTAACAACCAAGATATATCTGACATCGTAGATCAATTTAAAGATGAGCATAAAAATAAAAAGGTTGATTTTGATATATTTTCTTCATCGTTGGAATCAATTAAAAATAATAAAAATGAATTCAAAGAAATTTTAGACTCTATGAATGTTAAAGATTCAAATATGGATCTGATAGATAAATCAATTTTATACTTTGCTTTAAATGAAATGATATATGGTGAGTTAGATAAACCAGTAATTATTGACGAATCGTTGAGACTTTCAAAAAAGTTTTCTAGTCCTGAGTCTTATAAATTTATAAATGCAAATTTAGATAAATATCTAAAATTAAATTAGTTTATCTGTGAATTGTCTGGTCTCTTGATGGTCCTGTAGAAACAATTGAGATATTACAACCAACAAAATCTTCAATAAAATTAATATATTCTTGAGCTTCCAAAGGCAAATTTTTAAATTCAGTAACTCCTTCTGTTGATGATTTCCAACCCTCAAAAGTTTTGTAGACTGGCTGATCGCCTTGATAATCAATACAAACTTCTATTGAATTAAATTCATCCATAACATCTAGTTTTGTTAAACAAATATCTGTAACAGAATTTGTAAAAACAGCTTTTTTAAGAGCTAATAAATCTAACCAACCACATCTTCTTGGTCTGCCTGTTGTAGCACCAAATTCATTTCCTTTTTCTGCAAGCATTTTTCCATTATCATCAAAAAGTTCAGTTGGAAATGGGCCCTCTCCTACACGCGTACAATATGCTTTTGAGATACCAATAATTTTATTTATATATTTAGGTCCCAGCCCAAGACCGGTTGAAACACCTCCGGCTGTAGTGCTTGAGGATGTTACATAAGGATAAGTTCCATGATCTATATCTAACAATGTTCCTTGGGCACCCTCAAACAATAAAGACTGATTTTCTTTTATTACCCAATCATAAATAAGGCCCTGTGTATCTGTACAATATTTGTCATGTAAATGTTTGAAAGACAACAATTCAGCAATGACATGGTCTATGTCATGAGGCTCTTCTTCATATAGCTCAACTAGCAATCTGTTGTGATATGAAACAAGTAATTCAACTTTTTCTCTAAGAATTTGTTCATTTCCCAAATCACCAAATCTAACTGCTCTTCTAGCAATCTTATCTTCATAAGATGGCCCTATGCCTCTTCCAGTGGTTCCGATTGATTCCTTTTTATCTCTAACTTTGTCGATACTTATATGACTTGGAAGAATTAAAGCACAACCGGAGCTGACAAAAAATCTGTTATCAAAATTTATACCCGCATCGACAAGATCATTTATTTCTTTATCCAGAGCTTCCAGAGATAAAACAACACCATTGCCTATCACACAATTTACGTTTGGATGCAGAATACCGGAGGGTGTTAAATGGAGAACTGTTTGTTGGCCATTTACCTTGATGGTATGTCCAGCATTGTGACCGCCTTGAAAACGGCACACAGCATAGACTTCTTCGCTAAGAGCATCAACAATTTTTCCTTTGCCTTCGTCACCCCATTGAAGACCAAGAATTAGTGTGTTCGAGGCCACATTATTCCTTATTTATTAACTTCTTTTTGATTAAGATATTTTAAAAACTCTGAATTTGAATCGATTAACATCATGTCAGATTTACTTTCAAAGGTTTCAACATAAGCTTTAATACTTCTTGTGAATTCATAAAACTCAGGATCCTGTGAAAAGCCTTCCGCATATATTCTTGTAGCCTCAGCATCTCCCTCACCTCTTAAAAGTTCAGCTTTTTTATATGCCTCAGCTAAAATTACAACTTTATCTTTATCAGCTACAGCTCTAATTTCTCTTGCTATCTCTTTACCCTCTGATCGTAGCTCTTCAGCCAACCTATTTCTCTCTGTTCTCATTCTTTCATAAACAGAATTACTAAGATTTGATGGTAAATCAATTCTCTTGACCCTAAAGTCTATTATTTCCACACCAAGATCTGATACAGACTCATTCAATGAATTGAGCATAATACTCATTAACTCGTCTCTTTCTCCAGAAACAACTTCTTTAACGGTTCTCTTACCAAAATTATTCTTGAGAACAAATTCAGAACGCTGGCCTAATAAACTATTAAGACTATTAAAGCTTCCATTATTAGCTTTATAGAAAGTTAATACATCTGAAATTCTATACTTTATGAAAGAGTCAACTAAAAGATATTTACTCTCAACTGTTAAGATTCTGTCTGGCTCTTCATCAAGTGTTTGAATTCTTGAATCATACTTTTTAACTTCTTGAATAATTGGAAGTTTAAAATGAAATCCTACAGGTATATCAGATCTAACGGCTTCACCAAATTGAAATACTATTGCATTTTGTTTCTCATTAACAATGAAGAAACTATTAAAGCCAATACCTATTATCAATGCGGAAAAAACTAATAAAAAAGTATTCTTATTCATCTGAATCTCCTCTTAATCTAAGTTGATTTATATCAAATTTATTCCCTTGATCCATCATCTTATCTAAAGGGAGTAACATTAAGTTATTACCACTATCAACATCAATCATAACTTTTGTAGTGCTAGATAAAACATTTTGTATTGCATCAATATACATCCTGTCTCTTGTGACCTCCGGTGCCTTTTGATATTCCTCTAATAGCTGAATAAATCTTCCAACTTCACCTTCTGCATTTGCAACAACTTCTAATTTATATCCTTCTGCCTCTCTAATTCTAGCTTGTGCTTGTCCTCTTGCTTCTGGAACAATACTCAAAGCATACCTTTCAGCTTCGTTTTGAAGTCTTTCTTTATCCTCTCTTGCTGCAACAACATCATCAAATGCATCCTTAACAGCAGCAGGAGGATCTGTTTTTTCAATGTTAACTTGCTGAACTATTAATCCTGTCGCATAACTATCTAATATTTGTTGCAGTCTTCCTTGAACCTCAGATGCAATATTTTCCCTACCTACTGTCAAAGTCTGTTCTAGAGTATTGTCGCCGACAACATGTCTTAAAGCGCTTTCGATACCCTGTCTAAGGCTTACCTCAGGATCTTTAACATTTAAGACAAAATCTTTGAGATTGGCGATTCTATATTGTGCAGAAACAGTAACATCAACAATATTTTCATCTTTTGTAAGCATGCTGTTAGTTTGTGTATACCTTCTAGTTAAAGTTACATTTTCTATGTACCTTTCATCTATGCCAGCAAGCCTAAAATTTAATCCTTCTTCTTGCTCTTCGTAAAATTTACCTAACCTTAAGATTACTGCCCTTTCAGATGCATCTAGCTGATATATAGATTGGGATGCATACACTATTGAAAATGCAAATAAACCGTACATAAGCAATCTAGTTGTAGGAATCTTAAACCCACCCCCAGAATCACCACCTGATCCATTTGAAGAAGACTTTTTCCCCCCTAATATTGAAGAGAATTTCTTAACTAAATCATCAAAATCCGGAGCATCATTTTTACCACCCCATGGATCTTTGTTTTGGTTATCCCAATTCACAATAATTACCTCGTTTTTTCTTATATTATAAACTGTATCTAAGGGCTAATGCTTATATTTAAAGGGAACTTACCAATCTTTTCACAGTTTCTTTAATTTTAGAGGCCGATTTATTCTCAAAAATTTCAAGATTGTCCCAAGACCTCATCCATGTAATTTGTCTTTTAGCTAATTGTCTTGTTGCAAACAATGCTGTGTTAAAAAATTCATCTTCGTCAATTTCTTTTTTAATGAATGAAATTGCTTGTTTATAGTTTACCGATTTTCTAATGGGATGACCGTCAGCAATTTTATATTTATCTAGAATATTTTTTACTTCCTCTACCAATCCATCATTAATAATTGTCTCGAGCCTCTGTTCTATTCTTTTGTGAAGTATAGACCTATCCTCATCTAAGATACCTAATTGTTTTATATTATATTTTTGTGAAAGAAAATTTTTATCTACCTTGCCTAGCAAAGATGTCATATTCTCTCCAGTAAATTTATAAACCTCTAGGGCTCTTATAATTCTTTTATCATCAGATTGATTTAAAGTTGAAGCATAATCTGCATCAATAGATGCCAACATTTCAAAAAGATATTGATCACCATTTTGTTTTTTTAGTTCCTCAAGCTCTGATCTGTAGTCATCATTTCTACCAGGTAGTGTATCAAGACCCTTTATTAATGTTCTGAAGTACATCATTGTTCCACCAACAAATATCGGCAGCTTGTCCCTAGAATGTATTTCATCTATCAATTCCAATGAACTTTGATAAAAATCTGATACAGAATAAATTGAATTAGGCTTTATTATGTCAACTAAATGATGTGGGTATTTTTCCAAAATATTTTTTGAAGGTTTGGCTGAACCAATATTACAGTCTTCATAAACCATAACAGAGTCAACACTAATAATTTCAGCGGGTACTGAATCGCATATCTCGATTGCTAAGTCTGTCTTTCCTGAGGCAGTTGGCCCAAGAATAAAAGCGATAGGCTTTTTTAAAATATTATCCAAATTTAAAGAGCTTCTTCGTTTGTCTCTCCAGTTCTAATTCTGACAACTTCCTCAATAGGTGAGATAAATATTTTTCCATCACCAATTTTTCCTGATCCAGCTGCTTCTATGATTGCATTTTTAACTTGATCTATCATATCGTCTGAAATAGCTATCTCAATTTTAATTTTTGGTAAGAAATCTATAGTGTATTCAGCCCCTCTATATAATTCAGTATGGCCTTTTTGCCTTCCAAAGCCCTTTACTTCAGTCATAGTCATACCTGAAACACCAATTTTATCTAATGATGATCTAACTTCTTCAACCTTAAAAGGTTTAATTATTGCTGTT
>CACDVW010000029.1 GCA_902556355.1 uncultured SAR86 cluster bacterium | reverse complement strand
TAATGAAAAATCTATTTAACACTATGTTGCTTTGTGGTGTTCTTTTTACACCATTGAGTGTAATTTCTCAGGATTCAGAAGGAATTGAAGAAGTTATTGTTTCTGCAACGAAAACTGAAGCAAATGCTCAAGACATTCCAATGGTGGTTGATGTTTTAACGGCTACTCAAATTGAAGATATGAATATTACATCTGCAAGAGATATCGACTCTGCATTACCAACATTAATTGTCAATTATAACGTTGATCCATTTAACGCATCGATGAGAATAAGAGGTGTTGGAACTAGTCAGAGTGATGCGTCTTTAGAGTCTGATGTGGCTCTTGTTGTAGACGGAGTATATCTTAACAAAACAGGTTTAGGATTGAATGACCTTATAGACATTGAAAGAATTGAAGTTCTTCAAGGCCCTCAAGGTACTCTTTATGGTAAAAACTCAAACGCAGGTGTTGTCAACATAACAACAAAGACGCCAAGACCGGGTGATTCAGATGGCTTTATTCATTATGAAAGTGGTGACTTTAACTCAACAAGAATTACATCTGCGATGAGTTTTGGTCTTTCTGATTCTACTGCAATTAGATTAAGCGCAAATGTGAATGAATCAGATGGTTATATGACTAATTTGGTTGATGGAAATCCTGCAAACGGTGTTGATGATTCAGTTATTGGTATAAAGATCTATCATGAAAATGAAAAACTTAGTTATGTATTTTCTCATTCAGATATCTCAAAAAAATCAACATGTTGTGCTGTGGACAGTGTGCCAACATCTCCACAGGTAGCAATTGGAATTCCATTATTAAAAAGAACCCCATCTGACAATGATTTTAGAAATTATAAATACGCAACATCAGCGGGCACTCCAAACTTTAATTTAGACTCAACACTAACATCTCTTAAAGTTGATCAAGAAAGAGAAAACGGAACTCTAACTTATATTATTGCGAGGAATAAATACGATGCATTTAGACACTGGGATGCCGATTTTACATCTCTAGACATGCTTACTCTTAAGAGAAACATGCCGGGTAAATCATTAACCAATGAATTAAGGTTTAGTTCAAACATGATGGGTAATAAAGAATATACAGTTGGACTATTTTTTCTTGATGCTGAATATGGAGAATCAGGAGCATATCCTAACAAAGGTGCGATTGAAGTTGGTCCTGATTTTTCACCGGTATGGGGTACATGGTTTACACAACTTAGTACTCAAGCTCAACAATTGGGAGCTTTAGCTGCTGCAGGAGTTGCCACACCTGCTCAGTTAGCTGCGCTTCAGGGGCTTCAAGCAGCTCTTCCAGGCGTTGGTGGTTTTTTTGCAACAACAGAGGCTGGAGATATGATTGCTCAAGATATGACATGGTCTGATCAAACAGCAGCTATATTTGGAAGAATGACTGTTCATGTTTCTGACACTTTAAGATATACAGTTGGTGCAAGATATACAACTGAAGATAAAGAAGCTGATTTATATGGTCAAGCTTTACTAGGCGGATCTGTTAGCCCTACTTTGGCTGGATTGTTAGGTAATCCTGCTCTAGTTGGACTTCCAAGACAAGCAGTGCTTGGAAATGCTTGGCCTTTTAGTGGTTTCTTGCAAAATGTTGATGATACTTTTTCAAGATCTGACAGTGCTACAACATGGTCTCTGAGTGTTCAAAAAGATCTATCGGACGAAGTAATGCTGTATGCAGCTGCTGCAACAGGCTACAAGGCTGGTGGATTTAACTCAACTTCTGGTGATACAGGAGACATGAGGGCTTTTGATAAAACAGAGACAACAAATTTTGAAGTTGGTATCAAATCTAGATTAATGAATAATAAAGTTCAGCTTAATGCAACAGCTTTTTCTATGGACACAGATGGACAACATTACATTACACAAAGTCCAACAGGAACTGGGACTATTGTTGGAAATGCAACTGAAACAGCAGAAAGACTCGGATTTGATCTAAATGTTATCGCAAAACTGACATCAAATCTTACTTTAAATATGTCATATTTTACTGTTAATGATGGCTCACCAGATATTTTATCTAATGCAGCTGCAAGATTAACTCCTGACGATGCTTATACAGTTGGTTTATCTCATACTTTCCCTCTTGGAAGCGGTAATGTTTTTTCAAGAGTTGATTATTCATATGATGGTCCATATGAATATACCTCAGCTCCAACAGGGTCTCCACAGTGGGTAGCCCAGTTGCCTTCTGGATATCCAGAAATTGGAGAAAAATCTGATAACGAGTTTTTAAACTATAAAGTTGGTTGGAGAAATGATAGTTGGGAACTTGCATATTCAGTTAAAAATGCAACCGATAATAATTATGTAAGGTTAATATTGATCGCAAGTGGAATAAGTGGAGTTAATGGAATGACTATGGGGGCTCCAGAAACTCATAGTTTCAGTGTTAAATATAATTTCTAATAGATTAGAATATTAAAAAAAGGGAGCTTATGCTCCCTTTTTATTTGCTTATCTAAAATTTAACCCGAGAGTGATCTTATGGTAAGTTTTGCTAACTGCGACATGTGAACTTCATCTGGACCATCTGCAATTCTACAAAATCTGCTTGTAGTAAATATATGGGCTAATGGAGTATCCTGAGATACACCCATTCCTCCAAAAATCTGTATGGCTCTGCTTGACACATCCTCACACATTTTTGGCGCTACTATTTTTAACATTGAGATGTAATCTCTTGCAGCATCGATTCCGTATTTATCCATTTTCTCAGCAGCAGACAAAACAAGTAATCGACATTGCTCTATATCGCACCGACTTCTTGCTATTTCATGTTGAATACTTGTTTTCTTAATAAGCGCTTCACCAAAAGCAACTCTATTTTGTGCTCTTTCACACATGAGCTCTAATGATCTTTGAGCCATACCAACAAACATCATGGCATATTGAAATCTTCCTGGGCCAAGTCTACCTTGAGCTATTTCAAATCCTCTTCCTTCACCTAATATTAGATTAGACACTGGAACTCGAACATTTTTAAAAACTACATCACCTTCACCGCCTGGAGAGTGATATTCACCAAGAGATCTCAGGGCTCTTGTGATTGAAAAGCCTTTAGCATCTGTAGGCACAATGATTGTTGAATGTTGTGTATGACGAGGGTTATCAGGATTTGATTTTCCCATGACAAGCATAAACTTACACCTTGGTGAAATGACACCTGTTGTCCACCATTTTTTTCCATTAAGAACATATTCATCACCATCACGTCTAATCTCTAGTTCCATATTTGTTGCATCTGATGATGCAACATCTGGTTCAGTCATTGCATATGCTGAACGAATTTCACCGGCTAATAGTGGCTCAAGCCATTCTTTTTGTTGTTCAGGAGTTCCGTATTTTGCCAATACTTCCATATTGCCTCTATCAGGAGCATTACAATTAAAGATTTGTTGTGCCCATGCAGACTTAGACATTGTTTCAAAAAGGCCTGCAATTTCTAAATTTGATAAGCCAGGACTCCATGGAGCATATTCTTTTGGTAAAAATAAATTCCATAGTTCTTGTTTTTTTGCTTCTTTTTTTAGATCTTCATACCAATCAGGATATTGCCAGAGGTTATCTTGATTGCTTGTAAACTCATCATAGTCTCTTTCACGAGGGTAGATATGCTCCTCCATGAATGCTTCAAGTCTTTCATTTATTTCTTTTGCTTTATCGCTTACTTCAAATGACATAATTTTTCTTGTTAATTAACTTTTAAAAAGTTTATAGCTATATTAATAACAATGGTATATTTAATTTTTATCAGGAACCTTTTAAAAAAGAATAACAGAATATCAATCAAGGCCTCATAAGTTATGCATAAAGATTATTGGCGATCTAATCTTAAAATTTTAATTATTCTTATATCAATTTGGTTTATGGTTTCTTTTGGTTTTGGCATCATATTTTCAGATTTTCTTGATCAATATCAAATTGGCGGCTTTAAGCTAGGATTTTGGTTTGCACAACAAGGAAGTATTTATTTGTTTGTTGTTCTTATCTTTATCTATGTTTATTTAATGAATAAATTAGATAAGAAATACAAAGATCAGAATGATGAGGAAGATAAACATTAATGGACACTCAATCATTAACTTATTTGTTTGTGGGTTTGTCTTTTGCACTATATGTTGGAATTGCTATTTGGTCTCGTGCTCAGTCAACAAATGATTTTTATATAGCAGGAAAAGGAGTCAACCCTGTTGCAAATGGTATGGCTACCGCAGCAGATTGGATGTCTGCTGCATCTTTTATCTCTATGGCAGGTCTTATAGCTTTTCTTGGAAAAGATGGTTCTGTTTATTTAATGGGATGGACTGGGGGTTATGTATTGCTTGCGTTATTACTAGCTCCATACTTAAGAAAATTTGGTCAATATACTGTTCCAGACTTTATTGGAACTAGATACTATTCTAATGCCGCAAGGTTAGTTGCGGTGATATGTTTAATATTTGTTTCCTTTACTTATGTAGCCGGTCAAATGAGAGGTGTGGGCATTGTTTTCTCAAGATTTCTTGAAGTAGATATCAATCTTGGTGTTGTAATAGGTATGTGTATAGTATTTTTTTATGCAGTACTTGGAGGAATGAAAGGAATCACTTACACACAAGTAGCCCAATACTGCGTATTAATTTTTGCTTATTTGGTTCCAGCTATTTTTATATCAATTTTAGTAACTGGCAATCCAGTTCCGCAGCTGGGTTTTGGCGATACTATTGTAGATAGTTCAACCTATCTTTTAGATAAATTAGATCAGGTCACAACAGATTTGGGATTTAATGCATATACTCAAAATTCGAAGAATAAAATTGATATTTTTTGTATCACAGCAGCTTTAATGTTTGGAACGGCAGGTCTGCCACATGTAATTGTTAGGTTCTTTACGGTACCAAAAGTTAGTGATGCTAGAAAATCTGCGGGTTATGCTCTAATTTTTATTGCGATTTTATACTCAACAGCTCCTGCCGTATCAGCTTTTGCAAGAATTAACTTTATTGATTCCGTTCAAAATGTTGAATATCAATCTTCACCAGAGTGGTTTCAGAACTGGGAAGATATAGGCTTAATTGCATGGAAAGATAAAAACGACGATGGCTTAATTCAATACTCAGCAGGGGATGCTTTAGAAGGAACTAAACCAAAGTTTGTTGAAGGCGAGGGCAATTATGGAGAAAGACTAGTTAGTAATAACGCTAATCAGGCAAATAATAACGAGGTATATATTGATAGAGATATCATGGTATTAGCTAATCCTGAAATAGCACAATTGCCAGGCTGGGTTATTGCTCTGGTAGCAGCCGGAGCTCTAGCTGCGGCATTATCAACTGCAGCAGGATTGCTTTTGGTGATATCCGCATCCGTTTCTCATGATCTACTTAAGAAAACCTTCATGCCAAAGATTACTGATAAACAAGAGCTGTTATACGCAAGATGTTCTGCGGCAGTAGCTATATTAGTTGCAGGATTATTTGGTATATATCCCCCAGGCTTTGTAGCTCAAGTGGTAGCTTTTGCTTTTGGGCTTGCAGCATCTACCATTTTTCCAGCTCTATTTCTTGGCATTTTTTATAAAAGATTAAATATGCAGGGAGCAATTGCCGGAATGCTATCAGGATTAATATTTACATCTTCATATATTATCTATTTTAAATTTATTAATATTGAATTTAATTATGCCCAACACTGGTTTTTAGGTATTTCACCTGAAGGCATAGGTTTTATAGGAATGATGATTAACATTGTTATTGCTTTAGCTGTTTCCAGTTTTTATAGCAAGCCCCCAGAACATGTTTATGAAATGGTAGATAATATAAGGAGACCTTAATGGATAGAAATGTGGCAATTATTGGTTCGTCTGGTGCAATAGGTAATGCATTTGTAGAGCATTACTCTAACGATCAATCAGTTAAAAATGTATTTGCATTTTCAAGAAAAAAACAAAGTTATGAAAATAAGAAAGTTCAAAGTTTTGATTTGGATATTGAAAATCAAGAAAGCATTCAAGATGCAGCAGAAGAAGTTAAAGATAACCGCCTAAATCATATTATTATTGCTACTGGAATTTTGCATTCTGAAAGCTTTGGCCCTGAAAAAAGTATCAAAGATATTAATCATGCCAGCATGACTAAAGTTATGAGTGTTAATACGATTGGCCCTTCATTAATTGGGAGATACTTCATACCATTACTAAGAAAAGATACTAAGTCTGTCTTGGCCTTTTTAAGCGCAAGGGTAGGGAGTATTTCAGACAATAAATTAGGTGGCTGGTACTCATATAGAGCAAGCAAAACAGCACTTAATCAGATAATAAAAAACTTTAGTATTGAATTAAAAAGAACAAACCCAAATGCAATTGTCTTAGGACTTCAGCCTGGGACAGTAGATAGCAATCTTAGCGAGCCATTTAAGAAAAATGTAGCAAAAGGTAAGTTATTCACACCAGAGCAAAGCAGGGAGTTGCTTTCAAATGTAATTGAAAATGCAACACCAAAAGACTCTGGAAACTTAATAGCATATGATGGAGAAACTATTTCTCCTTAAAATCTAATTGGAAAGTATACAAAGATACCTTCTTGCTGTTACCTCATTATTTTTATCATACTCTGCAACAAAAGCATCTCTTGCTTCAATATCTGACTCAGTTCTTGTATTTTGATTCCAATCCCACCATCTTTCCTGTTCAGGCAAAGATTTGTGAACGACATGAGTGCTTAACCTAAATATCTCTTCACTTGGTCCACCATCTTCTTCACTTGGTAAATATTGTATAGACGGTACAACCTCTACATCAAAACCTCTATCTTTATAGTAAGCCTCATGCATCTTTGTTGCATTTAGCCACCCCTCGATAGTTCCGCCTTCGATAAGTTTAGCGACATAGTAATTAGCTGGACTACCTTTGCAATCCAAAGGTTTTGGCAAACCTTTATGATCATCTGAGTAAATATTAAAAGAAATAATAGCTAAAGCTGTTATAAAGTACTTCATTATTTTTAACCTCCAATAAGAAACAATATAAATTATTAAAACACACTTTTTGTTACAAGCTGGTAACAAATTTCAAAAAAAAACCCGGTATAAACCGGGTTTTAAATTTTAAGTATCTATTACTTAATTATGCACTAGATTCTTTGACTGCAACATTCCAAATGATTAAACCAAATAGAATCTTGTTAACAAAGTCAGCAAGGTTATATATTAAGTTTAGATTCATAGCTGATGATCCATCACCTACTAGGTAGCCTGAAGCATATCCAAGTGGGTAAATTGCCCAACCAACTATAATAATCCACATCATTGTGTTGTATGCAGATTGAACCGCAGGACTTGCTGTATTGCATGCAGACTTACCTTCACCAGCCCATAGCTCGTAGATCATGTAAATCCAAGCTAACATTCCAACAATGAAAGCAGGCATAGCTGCCATTATTCCAGCTTCGCCCATATATCCGAATACAAGCATTACAAGAGAACCAATTAATAGTTTCTTAAATAAAGAACCTGCAACATTGGTTGCAGCAGCAAGTATTAAGTAGAATTCACATATTAATAAAGGTACTGTTAGTAACCAGTCAATATATCTGAATACAGTTGGTGTTTCACCAGTCTCTACCCAGACTCCTCTCATGTACAAGTAATGCCAAAAAGCAATACCAGTAACAAGACCGGATACTGTTAATGAAGTCTTCCATTTAGCTGAAACTCTATCTCTTTCAATAAAAAAGAATACAGTAGAAGCTAACAACGCAGCAGTCACCAACCAAAAAGATACACCAGTGTAATCACTAGCATCTAGGTCGCCACCACTAGCAGCAAAAGAAGGAAGCGCAATAACACTACCCAAGATTAATAAATATTTCATATTAAACTCCTATTTTTTAGAGTAAAAAATTACTCCCCCGTTAGTATGAACTTAAGATAATAGCTAAAAATCATATATGTATCAAATTTTAAAAATATATTTTTTGATATAACTTGATTTTCTTATTCATTTAGTATTAATTCTAAAATATTGCTTAAATATTATTGTTTAGTATGATTCGCTTATGAAAGTTGCAATTTATCCAGGTTCCTTTGATCCAATAACATATGGTCATATGGATATTATTGAAAGAGGTTGTGGTCTTTTTGATAAAGTGGTTGTTGCAATTGCAAAAAGTGAATCAAAAAATCCCATGTTTTCATTAGAAGATAGAATCAACCTTGCAACATCTATATACGAAGATAATAACAAAGTTGAAGTTGTTGGCTTTCCAAGAAAATT
>CACDVW010000028.1 GCA_902556355.1 uncultured SAR86 cluster bacterium | reverse complement strand
AATGTAGAGCTAAATGTATACGATGACAAAAATTTCATCACTTCACCTTCAGACTACCAATATTGGGCTAAAGATAAAAAATCAACAACTCAAGAGTTCTATTATAGATGGTTACGAAAAAGGAATAATATTCTTATGGACGATACAAAACCGGTTGGTGGTAGCTGGAATTATGATAAAGAAAATCGTCAAAGTATTTCAAAATTAAAGTCCTCTATTCCTGAAAGATCAAAAATAACAACTGATCAAATTACACTAGAAGTAATGATTGAAGTTCAAGAAATATTTATTAACTCTTTTGGAGATTTAGAGAGCTTTAATTGGGCTGTCACGCATCAAGAAGCCTTTAAAGTATTTAATGATTTTTTAGATAAATTTTTAGTCAATTATGGGGCATTTCAAGACGCTATAAACAAAGAAAATGCATTTATGTTTCATTCACTTCTTTCACCTTATTTTAATGCTGGGCTTCTAGATCCCCTAGATTGTATTCAGATTGTTGAAAAAAAATATCAAGAATCAAATGGATTGATTCCTCTGAATTCAGTTGAAGGTTTTATTCGTCAAGTTTTAGGCTGGAGAGAATTTATTATGGGTGTTTACTGGGACAATATGCCCCAGTACAAACAACAGAATTTTTGGAATCACAAAAAAGATCTTACTGAATCTTGGTATACAGGTGAAACAGGCATTCCGCCTCTTGACGGAGCAATAAAAGAATCAATCGAGTTAGGCTATACACATCACATTAATAGGTTAATGATAATTTCTAATTTGATGAATTTGTCTGGTATTGATCCTAACAGTATTCATAAATGGTTTATGGAAATGTATATTGATACGGCTGATTGGGTTATGGTACCAAATGTCTATGGGATGGGCACTTTTGCTGATGGGGGGATCTTTTCAACAAAACCTTATATTTGTGGTTCAAGTTACATGCTAAGAATGTCCAATTATAAAAAGGGTGATTGGTGTGATGTTGTTGATGGGCTCTATTGGAATTTTATTGAAAAGAATATTAATTTCTTCAAAACAAACCCCCGTCTATCTCTTATGGTAAACGCATTAAATAAGATTAATCCTGATAGAAAAAGAATTATTACCGAGAGAGCTCAAGAATTTTTATCAAAGAATACAATTTAATCAATATTTTCTATATCTCTTAGAAGAATGTTTGCTGCATAAGGCGTAACTTTCTTAAAATCATGATCAACATTATCAAGAACTTTATAATTCCATCTAAAAGCATAATTCTTATCTTCAGCGCTAGTAATAAGTGAATTAAAATAATTGTTCGCCCTATCAACTCTTGTTATGCCTTGAAGTTTTGCTCCTTTAGAAGAGTTTACACTTTTGGAACCAATATCTTCACTGCCGATAAGTAAATTTACTTTATTAGACATAACCCATTTTATCTGCTCATTGGAAATACTTATAGGAGAATTTTTAATCCCATATGGAAATTCATCATTTGTTATAAATGTATACCATCCAGCATTAGCAATCACTGCATTTGATATTCTTTGATCCTTGCTTAAAAGCATATATCTGTGCGTAAATTGAGCTCCAGCAGAATGACCAAACATGCTGTAAGTTTGCGTACTCAAAGAAAATTTGCTTTTCATATAATTAAAAAATAATGAAATTGAATTATTTATATACTCATTTTTATTATTATTAATTTTGCCTGAGGACTCAGCCATTTCTAGCAAAAAAAAGTATCTAAAATCTGTTTTTGTAAATTGTGGTGCAGCGACAATAACATTTTTATTTAAAACATGAGGTATCCAAGCGCTAAGATAGTCTTCAGCGTTTCTGCTATTTCCGTGCATTACAAATATAACTTTAGTGTCTTTATTTATTTGTTCAGGAGTAATATAAAAAATTTCTACATCTGGCTTATCCCAATATGCAAAGGTTACTTGTTTAATTTCTGATGAACTTACATATATGGATAAAACTAATAGCAAGAACAGTTGTACGAAATTTTTCATTAAACCATTTTAGCAATGAAATTATTTAATAGGTTAAAATGCACGTAAATTTAAGTAAATCACTATGCAAGATAGAACAGATCTTATAAAAAAAATACATGAGTCTAAATATAAAATTACTTATGTATCTAGCGGTGGTGGAACTAATGCCATTTCATCCCTTCTCAGGGTACCTGGTGCAAGTAACACCATATTAGAAACCTACGTACCTTACTCAAAGAAATCAATGGATTTATTTTTGAATAAAAAGCCAGATCATTACTGTTCTCTTAATACTTGTTTAAGTATGTCTGCTAATGCATATAAAAAATCAATACAGATTGAGCCTGAAACAAAAACCAAGTACTTAATTGGTATTGCGGTAACAGCGAGCTTGGCAACTACATATAAAAAAATTGGCGATCATAAGTTTTTTGTAGTTATGCAAACTGATTCTTATACTAAGACGATTTCATGCGTACTAGAAAAAAAATACAAGAACTAGAGAGGAAGAGGAAGAGTTAATTACAGAATATGTTTTAAGTTTGATTGCAGAAACTTGTTCTATTAAGAAAGAATTTCCTCAACATCAAGAAAAGGTAGAAATTGAGACCATAACAGCTGAAAAATCTTGGAGGAAACTGTTAAATAATGAAATTAATTATGTATCAAGTGATAAAGCTATACCTGAATTAATATTTCCTGGCTCATTCAATCCGCTTCATGATGGCCATTTAAAGATGAGAGAGATGGCTGAAAAAAGAACAGGTATGAGAGCTACTTTTGAGATATGCGCTAGAAATGCTGACAAACCCCCTCTCACTTTTTATGAGATCAAAAGAACTCTTGATCAGTTTGATGATAATGATAGTTGGGTAATGACATCAGCTGGAAGGTTTAGTGAAAAGGCAGAAATGTTTCCCAATAGTGTATTTATCATTGGTGCTGATACTTTTATGAGAGTATTTGATGAGAAGTTTTATCTAAATAAAAAAGATATGTTAAATCACGTTGAAAGGTTCAACGATCACAACATTCATTTTTTAGTGTTTGGTCGAATGGTACAAGATAAATTTATATCCTTAAGAGATATAGTTATTCCAGAAAGCATAAAGCACAGATGTACTGGTTTTGATGAAGCGAGTTTTAGGGATGATATTTCTTCTACTAAACTGAGATTAGAAGACTAATTTTAGTTGTGAGGAGGTAATTTAGCCTCAACAAACCACTCATGCACTCTTTTTGCTGGATTGAATTTCTTCATTCTCATTTTTTTATTTTCAAGAGTAAATTTTCTAGTTTTAATAGCTGTATAGTGATAAGTGTGACTATCACGAGTCTCACCTTCAGGTATTAAATATACTTTAGTTTGTTTTTTATCTGCCATAATGGAATGCAATTATACACAAAAAATATTAAATAAGTACTTCGAAAATAAGTTTTTATATTTTAAAACTTAATTACCTCATCTTTATCCCAAAGCCCCCAATAGGCTCCTACATCGCCCTCTGCTTCTACCTTCCATGATTCATCAAAAGATGAAAAATAGAACATATCAATACCTTGATCTTTTGACCAAAGCTGCGCATTAATAAAGTATTTTAAGTAATTAGTATAAGATGGGTGTGCTCCCCATAAATCACTACCCTTACTTGGCCATCCGGTTTCAGTAATAATAACTTTTCTGCCATTTGATGCCTTGATAGCTTCGTTATACATATCTTTCATGTATAGCAAAGAGTATTCTGCTGCACAACCTTCCCAAAATGGATAACAGTTTGCAAGAATCACATCACATGCATCAGTTATATTAGGTCTATCTCTAAACTCATAATATGCATCAACATAACCAACAGGAATATTTCCAATATTTTCTTTAACATAATTAATGTATGAAATAAGTTGGTTTTCTTCTAGCTCTTTTCTGTATATTACTTCGTTACCAACAGCAGCAACATCAACTAGATTATTATTTGCTAACTTAATTAACCCTTCTATCTCTTTGTCATTGCTTTGCATGTCATCACTAAGCCATGCACCAACAAGTGTTTGAAAACCCATATCTTTCGCAATTTGAACTATTTGCGCATGCTCATCTAATGAAGAGAATGTTCTTATAGATGATGTATATGGTTTTAATATTTGGAGGCGTCTAATTATTTGATCATCAGAAACTATATCTCCAGGTTGTTGGGTGCCTTCATATAGACTAAAACAAATACCATGAATTTTACTTGTAAGAATTTTACTACAAAGTTTTTTTAATTCTTCTTCAGATAAATCATCAAGATTAGTTCCTAGCAAAGATTTGATTTTTTCATCTCTTAACGACATTTTTAGTTCATTTCTCCTTTTCTTTCTTGTAATTGTGACCTAATTTCTGCAGCCCTATCTTCATTAATTTCATAATCACTCATTACGTAGATAGCAATTAATGTGCCAATAATTGGAATAGTGGAATAGGCTATTCTCAAGCCCGTTAGCGCTCCCTCAGGTTGTGAGGAAGCATCAGCTGAAAATCCAACGTAATACATAATTAATCCTGATAACAGGCCAGCAAGCGCTGTTCCAAGCTTGACCATCCACCAATAAATTGCTCCAAACGATCCTTCTTTTCTTGGCAAACCATTTTCAAGCTCCTCATAATCACAAGTATCTGCAGTCATGCTCATCATTAAAGTGAAGAGACCACCTATTCCAAATGAAAAGAATGGTAATGCAAAAAGAAACATATATGGCTTTCCAGGAATGAAAAGAAACCAGAATAAGATGTATCCAATCACAGAAATACTTTGGGAAATTATAAAAGTTTCCTTTTTTCCATACCTTTGAGCCATTTTAGATACTATAGGTATAACAACAAATGTTGTGACAATTGCCCCCACGCTTCCATGCAATGTTGGCCATGGGCTAGCTGCAGATGCATCTCCTAAAAATAGATAATGAACAATAATAAAAAATGAAAACGCTGCGATTGTTTGAAAAGAATTAAAGACTAAGAAAGTTGCTATGCATAACTTTCTAAATGGTATGTTTTTCCATGCATCTTTAAATATATGAATAATATTAATTAAGCTATTTCCAATATTCTTTCTTGTAATTGGTACTAAATGATCATCATTAAGCGTGGATTTACTCTTTATAAAAATAGCAGGAACTATTGCAAGCAAAGTACATATAATTCCAAAAACTATAGATAGAATTCTTGTTCCTGATGCAGGGTCAACAAAAATAGCAGGGTCATAAATAATTATCCATATCCATGGAGCTAAGACCCATGCAAACTGACCTATGAATTGTGAAACTGCCATGATTTTTGTTCTTTCATGAAAGTCATCACTCATCTCATAACCCATTGCAACAAATGGAATTCCAAAGATTGTTATGCCAAGATAAAAAAGAAGGTTAAAAAGCAAGAAGTACCAGAAATTAAAAGTTTGCCCATTCTCTGCATACAATTGCCAAGATAAAATAAAAGCTATTCCAGTCAATATGCCTCCAAAGAAAACATACTGCCTTCTTTTGCCCCATTTAGATTTTGTATTATCTGAAATAAAGCCCATCAAAGGGTCAGTAATTGCATCAATAAATCTTGGTATAAAAGCAATAATTCCATACAGAAGTGGACTAAAACCAAGATCTTGGATTAAAACCACTATAAATATTGATAGCAATGCAGGAAATAGTTGATTTGCCAACATTCCTAAACCAAAAGCAATTTTTTGTCCCATTGGAACACTATTCATCATTTTTTCTTCATTATTCATATGAACTCCCCCTTGAATTCATATATTTAATTGATGTCAAAGTTTACATATGCATCTTTTACAACATCAAAGGTTATTTTTTTATTCCTATTAATATCTACTATTCCCCAAAATTCTTCATTTGCCGTTCCGTCATAAGGAGTGCCGTCACTATTTGGTGCAGACCCACCTGTATCTTGCTTGGCTGGATTACCAGCCTTCCATAAACCATCAGTGAACTGAAAAACAAATGATCCAATATTCTTATCACTATTTGATAAAACTTTATCTAAAATTATTTTATTAGCATCAGCTTGAGCGAGTTGATTCTTACCTTTTGTATACTTTTCTGTTGATTTAGTCATATAACTATCTGCACCTAACTCTGCAAAATACATAGGCTTGTCACTAATTGCTTTCCATTCGTTAAAGATAGATTCTGGCTCATCCCATCTGTATACATTCATTCCCCAAACTTGAACGCTAGATGCAATACTAATTGCTTCTTTGCTCGGCAAATCACCGTGAGCAGAAGATACCAATCTATTAGGATCCTCAATTTGAATCATTCTGGATACCAACTCCATTGCTTTGTACCAGTTATTAATATCACCACCAAACCATTGAGGGTTGTAATTATATTCATTGCCAAGCTCCCACATGAGAATGGCTTCATGATTTTTATATTTTTTTACATAGTCTATAAAAGTGCCTGAAACAATATCGAATCGCCCTTTTTGGTTATATCCAAAACTTATTACAACTTTAATTCCAACAGCTTGAAGCTCATCAAGCACTTCAATATCATCAATAGGCTCATAAACCCTTAGCGTGTTAATACCAGCTTCTTTTATTAGAATTAAGTCTTCTGTAAGAGATTCAAAACTTCTTTTTGTTTTTCCAATTTTTACTGGATGATAGCAAATTCCTTTCATATAAAATGGTTTACCATCAACAATCATTTTGTTGTCTTTAATCTCAACTTCAATTCCAAATGAAAAAATAGAAAAGAGTAAAAAAGTAAATATATAACTATTTTTCATGATTATTCTTCTTTGATTGTAATCGGAGGAATGTTGGAATCTTTTAAAAGTGCTTCAAAATTTCCGTTATATGTTTTTTCTATTGGATTACCGCCTCTGGTTAAGTTATTAAAAACTCCATTATCAACTTGCTCCCATAATGGATATTTTGCCTTACCCTCTACAGTAAAGAGTCCAAAATGATTTTCAGATCCATTTTCATTTATTGAATCCTTCCATGGTTCATTAAACGCTGAAAAATAAAAACAAGTAAGTGACATTGAGTAACAAATATCTGAAATCATCTGGTAGTACAAACCTAATTTGTATTCATCAGCTGCTTCAGTTCCACCATAGCCATATAAGTCAGAAGCAACGCTAGACCATCCTGTTTCTCCAATATGAACTTCTTTTGATGGATCAATTTCGTGTACGTATTTTTTTACACTATCAAACTGATTGAGTTCATAATCAACCGCTCTTTTCATAGCCTGTTTGATAGTATCTTGTTTATCTAAATTTTCAGGTACGGCATCAAGATTCCAAAAACTAGGATTGTAATGTGTGTCATGAAAAGCATAAGTATGCATAGATACAAAATCTACCGATCTAATAAGCTCATCTAAATCATCATTATGATAGTCATCTGAGCCACCTCCCCATGATGCAAAATTATCAGAACTTGTAACCCATAAATCATCATTTAGATCGCCGTTAGCTTTTAGTTCTTGAAGATATTTCACCCACTTTAGAACAAATTTTGGTGGCACATGATAGCTCCATGCCCAATGAACCATAGCCTCATTACCAACTGCGATTATTTTTACTATATCTGGGTACTCTTGCGCCAGCCTGACTGCCTCAGTGATCTCAAATTTATTGCCTTCAAAATCTTCTTCTTCATGTATTGGATTTTCAGTAAATGCATCCTTGCATTGAATCCAAGCACCAAGCATTACATACATTTCAAAATCTGAATCAGCTTGCTTAATTTCTCTGATAGCTTTTAGTGTATTTTCTGCAAAAGGATGATGAAGGTCATAGGTTCTAAAAACTCTAAACCCTTGAGCATGCATAATAAGGAGATCTTCTTTGATTTCATTAATTGTAGGTTGCTGCTCACGTGATTTTTCTCTGTAACCTCCATAAGAAATTGCAGGATAATCAGGATTTCCTATAAACTCTTTTGCACTCTTATTCATACTCAAGTCTCCAGATTGACTACATGAAGCAAGTAGAAATAAAGAAATAATAAAGTATCTTATTTTCTTCATTTCACAATACTTACATATACAGCCTTAATTAAATTAGTTCTGTTAAAAATACTTTCCGAATTCTCAATATCTAATTCATGACCTTCAATTGTTTTCTCAGAATTATTTATATAAGAAATTCTTATATTTTCTTTATCTGATAAGTTATAAATAACTGGTACTTGGCAAACAGTAAAGGCTAGTGAATGCTTGTCTAGCTCAATATAATTTATCTCATTATCTAAATTTACATATTTAAATGATTTTTCCTCTTCAATAAACTCTGACTTTCTTAATATTGTTGGATCAAAAGTAATCCTTCCATCATTTACAAAAACACCTAATTCATAGAACCTACTCACAATATCTTCTTTTACCTGACCAGTCATACCCGGCTGCTGCACACCTCTTCCTCTTGGCGTATGAGAATATGGGTCTGTTGGAAAAGCACCATATAATTCTGGTGACTTATTTACACCAATGCCCTCATTAATCTCAAAATAATGATCAAAAAATCTTCCTATCATTTTTGGATCACTTTTCTCAAGAATAGACTGTTGAGTAACTTCAGCAGATGCTAATAAAAGTTTGGATACCATATGCCAATAAATAGAACCTAAACCTTCATAACCATAGAAAGTCCCTGATCTCCCTGTAAAGGATTTATGATCAAAAACATTTTCAAATATTTCAAGAACCGTATTTTTATCTTTAACCACAAGCTCTTGATATTGAGGAGGTAATTTAGAAAGCTCTTCAACTAAGCAGCTAGCATTATGAAATAATCCATTAAAATGATATTTATCATTAACATCTTTTTCTATGATTTGCTTATTACCATCTTTAATTAGATTGCTAAGTAAATCTGATTTTTTTAACTCTGCCTCAGGAACAATATTTTTATTCATAAATCCTAATAATTCTTTATTAGGGTAAAGAATGTAACTGTATTGCTCATCCCAGAATAGATCACTTTTCTTAAGGCTATCTAATACAGATAAAGACTCCTCCTGAGAAAGATAACCCGAACTTAAGACACCAACTTGGCCTTCAAGCATTTCAGAAAGTCTATCTATTGTAATTTCATGCTCTTCAAGATTTATTAGGTTGTATGCATGATAAAGACCATCTTTTCTTTTATTTGAATCTATTGTTTTATCAAGGACGTTAAGAACAGTTTCAAAAAAATGAATAATTCTATTCCTATCTAGAGAGTCTTTGGTGCCAGAGAAGTATG
>CACDVW010000027.1 GCA_902556355.1 uncultured SAR86 cluster bacterium | reverse complement strand
ACTCATTAACAATGTCTGAGAAATTTTTCATGAAAGGACCAACAATAAATGGGCATTTTTCAGACGCTGGCTCAATAATATTATGTCCTCCGTATTCTTTAAATAAACTGCCTCCAACAAACGATAATGTTGCAATTGAATAAAGTTCTTTTAAAAGACCAGTAGCTTTGATTACATGTACATCATTAGTACTAAAATTTTTCGGTATTTCTTTGCTTAATAATGATTTTAATTTTGAATTAGTAAGCATCTTCTGAATTGACTCTGCTCTATCTGGGTGTCTAGGGACAATAATCAATTTTAAATCTTGATATTCCTTAAGAAGCTTGGCGTAAGAATTGATGACTAATTCATCCTCATTTTTATGAGTGCTTGCGGCTAAGATGATTTTTTTTTCAATAGTATTGCGAGAAGGATTTTGATTTATTTCAACATCGAATTTGACTGAACCTACATTACTAATTCTTTGATTTTCTATTCCTAACAGATTAAACCTTTCTTTATGAGCTTCACTTTGAACGAAAGCATGAGTGATTTTTTGAAAAACTTTATTTGAAAGGAAATTAAACTTTTTATAACGTTCAAAGGAGGATTTGGACATTCTTCCGTTAGACAAAATGATTGGAATTTTGTTTTTAAATGATTGAGTGATCATATTTGGCCATATTTCAGTTTCAAATAAAATTAATGACTTCGGCTCGTATGTTTTAAAGTAATTTGAAATAAACCATTTCAAATCCCAAGGCGCATACACAATCTCAATGTCTGAACCAAAAATTTTTCTTGCCTCTCTTAAGCCAGTTGGGGTTGTAACAGTTAAGACAACACTATTATCAATTGCAATAGTTTTGACTATATTTTGTGATGATATGACTTCACCTAGGCTGACAGCATGAAACCAAACAATATCTTTTAAATTGTATGCATTCTCGTATATGCCAAACCTATTCAGAAAATGCTTTTTATAATCAGAATCCTTAATGCTCTTTAATAATATTCTTCCCACCATAAACGGAAGAGATAAATACATCAGAAAGTTATACAAAAATAGACTCATTTTTCATTCATTTTGAATATTAGTGTAATAATACAGCCTTATAATATATGAATAGAGCTTTATTAACACTTCTTGTGAGTTTATGGAAACTCATATTATTTCTACCAAGACCACTTCACAAGGTCTTTATCTTAACTTTAGGCAATCTAATTTATTTAATGCCAATTAAAAGAAATAAAATTAGTAAAAAAAATATTGATCTGTGTTTTCCCAATATGCCATCAAAGCAAAGAAACAATCTTCTTAAAGCTAATATTATTGCATCTGCTCAAATTGTTTTTGATTCAGGTATTGCATGGTTCTGGTCCGATAGAAAGATAAATAAACAGATAAATTACGAAATAAAAGGCATTGAGTCTCTTCTCAACGAACAAAAAAATAATAATGGTGTCCTTTTATTCTTTAAACACTCTCTTCATCTTGAACTTGATGCACGATTACTTGGTATGAATTGTGATGTATATGGTGTTGAAAGAGTTCATAATTCTGACTTATTTGATTCTATTCAAAAAACAGGAAGGTTGAAAAGTGTTAAAGATACATGTGATAGAAATAATCCTATTAAATTTATAAGATGGCTAAAAAAAGGTAAAACTGTTCTTTATGCAACTGATCAAGATTACGGGTTAAATCAGTCAGATATTATTAATTTTTTTGGTCAACCTGCTGCAACAATATCAGCGCCTTCAAAAATTATTAAATCAACTGGTTGTAAAACATACTTTATGAATACCTATATTGATTCAGGTAAATACATTCTTGATATAGAGGAACTGAAACTATGCCATCTAAATGGATTAAATTTTTCTCAAAGCTTAAATGATTTTATGGAGAAAAAAATTAGAGAAAACCCTGATGAGTATTTGTGGCAACACCGAAGATTTAAATCAACACTTGGTAAAAAAGACTTTTATGCATGAAAATTTAAACGATTTCAATTCCATAAAAGGTTTTTTAGATCATGAAGAAGGCATCCTTTTATATCAAATGGCTAAAAAATATTGTATTGAAACTTTTGCAGTTGAAATTGGTTCTTACTGTGGGAAATCAGCTTGCTACATTGGTGAGGCATGCAAAGAAAATAAGACCCATCTTGTAACAATTGATCATCATAAAGGATCTGAAGAGCAACAGTACGGAGAAGAATATTTTGATCCAGATGAATATGATTATAAAAATCAAAGAGTTAATACTTTGCCAAGCTTATTAAAAAATATATCTAGGTTTCAATTAGATGAATATATTAAGGTGATGGTTGAAACTTCGAAATCTGCATCAGAAAAAATAAATAATGAAATAGATTTTTTATTCATTGATGGTAGCCATACTTTTGAGTCAGCAAGAGCCGATTATGAATCATGGAAAGAGAAAATTAGAGTTGGTGGAATTCTTACAATTCATGATATTTATGACTCAGAACTTGAAGGTGGCCAGGCTCCAAGAGAAATCTACGAAAAAGCTCTAGGAGAAAATTTTAAACTTATAAAAAGAGTTAAAAGTTTAGTTGCTCTTGAAAAAATTTCTTAATTCTAAAAAGATATTTGTAGAAGACCCATTGCAATCTAAATCACAGAAAGATAAAGCATGCGCTGCAATGATTACCGCAGCATTAGTCCATGTTGAATTCTCCTCTGGCCAGAAGATTTCCATGTCATATTGATATCCTGTTGGAAAAATTCCATCTTCATTTTGAAATTGCTGAATATCATTAAATATATCTTTTGCAATGTCTACATTATCGTGAATTAATGCTGATATTACACACTCAGAACTCTCTGCAAATGTTACCCAAGGCTCTTCAGCAACACACTTAACTCCCAGTCCTTTTACGTAATACTTATCTAATAAGTCTATAAATTCTTTTTTATTATTTTTTATGCCAGCTAAAAAAGGATAATAAAAATCCATCGAGAATCTAGATCTATCAACACCATCTCTATTAAATTTTTCATGCCACATGTCGATGTTAAATTTAGGAAAACTTTTATCTTTTGCCACTATAGATAAGAAGATAGACATGGTAGCAGTAATTAATGAATTATCAGAATACCCATTACTATCTTTTGCCCAATAAAAATAACCGTCTTCATCTTTAAAATCATTGAGGGCTTCAAAAATATTTTCAAGCTTTAGAAGTTGTTCATTAGTAAGAATTTTTTTGTAATCTTGCTCTTGATCAATCAAGCTCGCTTGTATGAGCGGCATGATAATGTATGGAGCATGATGACTTTCATAGTGAAGTTTTGATGGTTTTTCGTTTTGAAATTCAGCATAAATTAATCCATCTTTATTAAGATTGGTAAAAAACCAATTTACACCTTTCCAAAAATTCTCCCACTCTTCATATATTGCTAATGCTATTAAACATTCACAATGATCCCAAGGATCACATTTACCCTTTTCATCCCAAAAAATTGCACCACTTGATGATTGGTTTGAAATAATCCAATTTTTAGCTGGCTCGAATTTTTTCTTATAATCTAGCCAATTCATTTTTTTGTAAAATAAAAGGAAATGCTTTTACCTAAAATTGGATTAAATAATCTATCAATAAAATCTATCCATTTAGGTTTTTTAAGAATATGTAATTCAAGAAATTTTTTATACCAACTTATTAAAAAATTTGAATCTTGGCTTTTCCAGAACAAGCATCTTAACCACCAGTATGCAGAATGAATAGAATGAAATTTTTCTGAAGCATCAAAAACAAAACCCTTTTCTGTAATATCTTTAATTAGTGATTTCTTTTTGAAGATTCTTAAGTGTCCTCCAGGTTGGTGCTGATATTCTTTAGACAACATCCAACAAATTTTTTCTGGGAATGCTGCTGGAACACTTGCAAGAAACTTACCTCCAGGCTTTAGAACCCGAAAAATCTCATCTATAGCATGTCTATATTCATGAAGATGTTCTAATACCTCAGAACATATTATTAAGTCAAACGTATTATTTTTAAAAGGCAACTCATAGGCTGAACCGCTCAAAAAAGATGTTTGGTTATTAGATATTGATTCAAAATACTCTAATCCTTCTAATGATTTATCCAAAGATTCTAAATGAGGATCAAGACCTACACATTGAATATTTGGAAATGTTTCCATGACCGCGAATACATGCCTACCTTCACCGCAGCCCAAATCAAGCATTATGCCATGATCAGGTAATTGTATTTTTGATAAATCAAAGGTTAGCATTTGTGAAAATCATTGATGGTTTTGCTAATTATATTCTCATATTCTTCTGTAATTTTTAACCAATTAAAATTATTAACTATATGCTGTCTTCCTCTCACAGCAATATTTTTATAATGCGAATAATCATTAAAGATGATTCTTATGGAGTTTGATAGTTCATTTGTATTCTTTGCTGGAATTAACTTTGTATAATCACCAACCAATTCTGGAATTGAAGATACATTGGTAGCAATTAAGGGAACTTCACAACTCATTGCTTCTATAACAGGATATCCAAAACCCTCATATAGAGAGCTCACAATTGCTATTGAGCTGGATGCATACTCTTTAGCTATTTCTTCTTTTGTAAGATCAGTCTTAAAAGACACTTTATCTTTTATACCCAATTCATCAATTAATCTTGATGTATGTCCATCCTTTTTCATCTTTCCAATGATCAGGAGTGATATTTCAGGAAAATCATTAACTAAGCTTGCAAGAGATTTTAATGAATAATCTAAGCCTTTAAGAGCCACATCTGCACTTGCTGTTGTTATAAGTTTAAATGGATTTCTTTCGATTTCTTTGTGAGGAATAAAAATATCAATATCTAGACCGTTGTTTATAACATTTATATTTTTTTTGCTTACATTAAAGTCACTTGCAATATCATTAAGAGAATTAATTGAGGGTGTGACTATTGTCATTAATTGAGGTGCAACTCTTTTTTGCATTTTCAAGAATGAATACCATCTATGTCTAGACAATCTGTACATAAAACCACTATTAGACTGCAGCTCAAATTTATAGTCTTTTGTTATTGGGTGATGAATGATTTCTATTAAAGGAAATTTTTTTTGAATTTTAAGCATTCCATAACTTATAGATTGATTATCGATAACAATATCATAGTGATGATTTTTATCTAAAAATTCCTTAGCTCTTTCACCAAAAGTTCTCATTTCAGGGAATCCTCCAAAAAAAGTTGAAAAGAATTCAAAGAAATCTATAGCTCTTTTATTTTTTTTCTTGATAAAAATATTTAACCGGTCTTTAAAAGAAAAGGTTTGAAATAAGTCCAAACCTGGCAATTTTATTAAATTTACTTTTTCATCTAGATTTGGGTATGGCGGACCCGATATAACATCAACTTGATGCCCAATCAATGAAAGTGCTTTAGATATATCATGAACATATATACCTTGACCTCCACCAAAAGGTGCACTTCTATAACTTAGTATTGCTATATTAAGTTTTTGCAAAATAATTAATCAGAGACTACGCTTAACCAATTTTTATAAAGACTATTTTTCCCACTTACAATATCCCCATAAGTAGTTTGTAGCTTCTCTGTTATTGGGCCAATTGATCCTGATCCAATTAAAATACCATCAACTTTAGAGATTGGAGTGATTTCAACAGCAGTTCCAGTAAAAAATACTTCATCACTACTTACTAACTCATCATAAGTTATATCTTTTTCAGTAACTTCAATACCGAAATCTTCTGCAATTTTAATTACAGACTGTCTAGTAATTCCATTTAAACAATGGTCTGTTTTGGGAGTGCTAATCTTATTAGCTCTAACAATAAAAATATTTTCACCACTACCCTCAGAAATATAACCATTTTTATCTAAGAGCAAAGCTTCATCAGCACCTCTAGCAAGTGCCTCATGAAGTGCCATGGTTGAGTTTATATAAGTACCTATAATCTTATATCCTGAATGAAGAGGATTGCTGTATTGTTCATATGAAGATTTAATAACAGATATTCCATTCTTTTTGGCTTCTGGACTCATATATGAAGGCCACTCCCATGCTGCTACTGCAACATTAACAGATAATTCAGTTGCTCTAATACCCAAAGACTCACTTCCTAAAAAAACAATTGGTCTTAGATAACCCTCATCAAGCTGATTCTTTATGAAAATATCTTTCTGCACTTTGTTAAGCTCTTCAACTGAATAAGGTATTTTTATTCCAATCTTCTCTGCGGCTGAAAAAAGTCTTTCAGTGTGTTCATTTAGCCTAAAAATTGCTGGTCCATTATCTGTTTTATAAGCTCTTACGCCTTCAAAAACACCAGTACCATAATGGACTGTGTGAGAAAGAATATGCACAGAACTTTCGTCCCATTTTTCATAGGAACCATTTTTCCATATATATTTTAAATCTGTATTTACAAACATATTTACAAGATATAATAACGACTCGCTATTATGACAAACTAAACAACATAACTAAAGGACATAATCATGATCTCAGAGTCTATATTTCGTGAAAATGATATTAGAGGAACTTACCCAGAAGAGTTAAATGAATCAGTTATAAAAGAAATTGCAAAAGGAATTGCAAAAAAATGTTTTCAGGAAGATATTACTTCTATTGTTGCTGCTAGGGATGGAAGATTATCAGGAGAATCTTTATTAACAACTTTTTGTAATGCAATTGCACAATATGGGATAGATGTAAACAACATTGGTCTAGCCACTAGTCCAATGCTTTATTTCGCAGCAAAAAAAGAAAATTCAAAAAGTGGAATCATGATAACAGGTAGCCATAATCCAAAAAACTACAATGGAATTAAGATGGTTATTAATGATAATTCTGTTTCTGGAAGCGAAATTCTAAATCTCATCAAAAATGATGAAACTTTAAATGATTCATCTGTAGGGCAAATTACTTATAGTGATATAAAAGAAATATATATCTCTGAAATTCTTAAAAATATCGATACAGATATAAGTGAACTAAGAGTGGTAATTGATTGTGGCAATGGTGCAGCTGGTTTTGTTGCACCTGAGCTATTTAAAAGAATGGGTTGTGATGTGATTGAGCTTTACAGTGAAGTGGATGGAAATTTTCCTAATCATCATCCAGATCCAGGCAAATTAGCGAATCTAGAAGATATTATCTCTAAAGTAAAAGATAAAAATGCTGATATTGGTTTTGCTTTTGATGGAGATGGGGACAGAGTTGGTCTTATTACAAATGCAGGCGACATGATATTTCCTGATAAACAAATGATGTTATTTTCAGAAGATATTTTAAACAACAAGAAAGGATCTATTGTTTTTGATGTTAAATGTTCTAATCATTTAAGTAACTTAATCTCAAAAAATGGCGGAACTCCAATAATGGCACCTACTGGTCATTTTCATATTAAAAAAGCGATTAAAAAAAATAGCGCCTTATTGGGTGGTGAAATGAGTGGTCATATCTTCTTTAATGATAAGTGGTATGGATTTGATGATGGTCCATATGCTGCTGCCAGAGCTGCAGAAATTCTTGCAAAATCAAATAAATCAATTTCAGAGATTTTTAGTGACTTTCCAGAATCTTTCTCGACACCTGAGCTAAATATAACGGTTACTGATGAAAATAAATTTGAAATTATTGATAGATTTATGGCTAATTCAAATATTGATGGAGATAAAATCTTAATTGATGGATTAAGAGTAAACTTTAATGACGGATGGGGTCTTTTAAGAGCATCTAATACCACTCCAAAGCTTGTTCTAAGATTTGAAGGTGATACAGAAGAGTCAATGAATAGGATACAAAATGAATTTATTTCAGAACTATCTCGCATTTGTCCTGAGATTGATATAAATTTAGATTAACTAATGAAAAATGATAGAAAAAATATTATTTTACAATCTTTAGCGAGTCTTCTTGAAGAAAGAAACCTGTCTAAAGTTACCACTGCTCTTCTTGCTGAAAAATCTGAAATTACCGAAGCTGCACTTTATAGGCATTTCCCGAGTAAAAGAGCTATCTATGCCGAGCTTTTTTCTTTTTGTGATAACGCCATCTTTAATAAATGTGCTGAATTAAAAAAATCAGATCTAAGCCCAAGAGACAAAGTTAAAAATGCTTTTCTTTTTTTTATGATTTTTATCGAAAAAAACAAAGGGTTTGCAAGGCTCGTTTCAAGAGAAGCTTTGTCAACAGATGAACAAAATGTATCAGATGCAGTGAATCAATTTTTTGAAAGATTAGAGCTATCTATCAAGCAAATGTTATCTGAAGACTCGAATAATTTAATTGCGCAGCCAGGTATATCAGCACAACTTATAGTTACCTGCCTTGAAGGTACTGTTGGAAGATATATTAGATCTAAGTTTAAAGACTCACCAAGCAACTATATTGAAAATGTTTGGGAACTCCTTTCTGTGAATATATTTAAAAAATAATTAGTCCTCTAAATTCTCATCCAAAATTAATTCAAAATAAGTTTGTGAACCTAACGAATTGTCAATTACTCCTGTTTTTTTATTTACTTTCACAAAAGATATACCCTCAGGAATATTTTTCTCTTTAACTTCAAGGTTTTTTAAAGCGTCTTGCATGAAATCCAACCATATTGGCAAAGCAATTGTAGATCCATATTCATTTTCACCAAGTGAAGTAAAGTCGTCCGTTCCAACCCATACGGTAGTAACTAAATCTTCATGGAAGCCAGAAAACCAAGTGCTAACCGCATCATTTGTTGTACCAGTTTTTCCGCCAATATCTTTTCTATTCAAAACAGAGGCTTTTCTTCCAGCTGTACCTCTAGTCATAAATTCTTGAAGAGTGTCTTTAACAAGAAATGCTATTCTTTCATCTATAACATTGTCTTCTTTAAATTCAGGTTCAATTAAGAAGTAAGGTTTTTTAATATTCATTTCCATAGTATCAAGCCATGGGAAAGCTGTTACCTCTTTGATACCAACAAGATTTAAATAATCATCATGAGAATAAATAATATTTCCATTTCTATCCTCAATTTTTGAAATATAGTATGGATCAACTAAATACCCTCCATTTGCTATGACGCCAAAAGCTCGTGCCATTTCTGCCGGTGAAAAATTTCCAGATCCAAGAGCTAAAGACAAATCTGATGGAAGTCTTGATTTCTCATAACCAAATTTTTGAATATAGTTTTGAGCATTATTTATTCCAACTTCTCTCAAAAGTTTTATTGAGACAATATTGATAGATCTTATTAATGAATCTCTTATTGATGTTGGGCCATAAAATTTGCCTGTATAGTTTTCTGGCCTCCAAACACTTTCTAAATTCTTATCTTCAAAAGCTATTGGCGCATCATTTATTAAGGAAAAAAGGTTGTATTCATTTGCTAGGGCTGCCGCATAAATGAATGGTTTAAAACTAGACCCAGATTGTGGATATGAAAGAGTCGCTCTGTCAAAATTACTTTTACTAAAATTAGATCCTCCTACATATGCTTTTACAGCGCCGCTCCTGGGATGAATGGAAATTAATGAAGTTTCAGCTTGCGGAATTTGATCTAAAAAAAGAAATTCATCCTCTTTTCTCAAATAAATAAAATCACCAAATTTAAGAAAATCACTAAAAGATTTTGGTTTTTTCCCTCTCTGATTAATTGAGATTCTTTCTCTTGCCCACGCATATTCTTCAGACCAAACAATTGAAAAAATTTCTAGATTTTCATCAATAAAGTGTAATTTCTCATCTTTAAAGCTTATAACAAGGCCTTTTTTATGAGTTTTATAATATGGGAAATCTTCAAAAATAATACTGATTTGGTTTGTTAGGCTGGCGCTGTCGTCATAGAAAACATTTGAAGATACATCTTCTTGTAAAAAATTAATATCTAAATCAGCAAAAGATGTAATTTGCTGATCATTAAAGAGGTATGCGTAGTTATTGGTCTCATTCCATCCATGCCTCTTGTCATAGTCTAACAACTCTTCAAATGAGTGTTGATTAGCACTAGTTTGAAGATTTGAATTTAGGGTTGTATAAACGGACCAACCTTTTTTATATGCAGCCAATCCATATCTAGCAATAATATCCTGCCTTGCCTTTTCAGCTAAATATCTTCCATCAACTTCATAGAGATCAATATTTTTTACTACTGCAAGTGGAGTGTTGATAGAATTTTCGTAATCATTTTTAGAAATCATTCGAAGTTTTAACATCCTAGATAGAATCCAATTCCTTCTTTGTTCAGTCCTTTTTGGAGCTTTTATTGCATTTATTCTAGATGGTGACTGAGCCATGGCAGCAATAGTTGCAGCTTCGCTTAGTGATAATTCAAGTGTACTTTTATTAAAATATGTATTTGAAGCAGCTTCAATGCCATATGATCTATTACCAAAGAAATTCCTATTGATGTATAACTCGAAGATTTCTTCCTTGCTAATCTCTCCTTCAAGTTGGAGTGCTAAAAAAATTTCTTTAGCCTTTCTGGTAACTGTTACTTCTCTTGTTAAAAGATAACCTCTAACAACCTGCATTGAAATTGTTCCGCCTCCTCCATAGCATCCATTTGGGCTAAGGCATCTAATCACAGACCTTAATAATCCTTTGTAACTAATTCCTTGATGATTAAAAAATTGGTCGTCTTCTGCTGCTAAAAAAGCATTCTTGATATTTGGTGGTATGTCTTCAAAATTTAGAGGCCTTCTCTTAATTTCACCAAACTCTCCAATTAATACACCATCTTCGGTAAAGACTTTAAGGGGCATTTGTAATTGTGCTTCATCAACTAAGCTAATTTCAGGTAATGAGGGTCT
>CACDVW010000026.1 GCA_902556355.1 uncultured SAR86 cluster bacterium | reverse complement strand
TCCACCCAGAGCCGTACCCACAGCCCCGTGCATAACTAAGTCTCTTAAGAACGCTTTAAAAGACTCAAGATCTTCAGAACCAATATCTGATAATGATGAGTCATCATTATAGTTATGATCTTTATTACTAAAATCCTTACCAGAGCAAACTGTATGATAGACCCTGTAAAAACCAATTGTTACGCCAATAAGAACTGCAGTAACAGTTAAAGCATCTAAGAATGCAGATAATATAGCTGCAGCAAAACAGAACATCATAGACAAACTTATCTTAGATTTAACTTTTAATAACAGTTTGGTAAATATAGTCAGCATCAAATTCTTCATAAAATAGATGCCAGCGACCATAAAAATCAATAATAGAATAACTTCAAGATTATGCTCAATTTCATAATAAATACCTTTTGTTGTTGTAAGTCCAAGAACTATAGCTTCAATAGCAAGCAAACCACCTGGTTGAAGGGGATAGCACTTGAGAGCTAATGCGAGAGTGAATATGAATTCAAGTAAAAACATCCAGCCAACAATAAAATTGCCATTCATTCCAATTGAATTAAAAAGTACTAAGGCTATTGGATTAATTATTAAGAAAGCTACAATAGTCTGCTTATACCAAATTGGTGAGTTACCTAGAAAAAGTTTTTGTATTTCGCTAATCATGTAAGTATTTTAATTTATTATTAATTATGCATTTTAAAAGATTTTTAGACATTAAGCCTGAAATTTCAAATCTATTTATTATTTTTATAAATAATAAGGTTTTATATGATTTAAATGATAAAACATTTCTTTTAAATTCATCATTTCTAAATTTTACCAATTCTGAATTTAAAAAAATTGGCATTGCTCAAGATAATAATATAAACATCTATGCTGCTGATTTATCAAATCAATCCTTTAGTCTTTCAAATCAAGGTTATCAATCCTTGGTGGAATATGACTTACGATATTTAATGACAATATTAACAGAAAAAGATTTAGGGCTTGTAGGTAGGGCAAATCAATTACTTCATTACCTAAATAGTAATAAACATTGTGGCTATTGCGGATCAGTTATGGAGTTTGACCCAACTGAAGAGGCCATGTTTTGCAATTGCAATAATTTAATGATTTATCCAAAAATATCACCATGTGTCTTAGCTTTAATTAAAAAAGATAATCAAATACTATTAGCAAGAAATGCTCTTTTTCCAGAAGGTCTCTACAGTGCTTTAGCTGGATTTATAGAGGTTTCTGAAACTGCAGAAGAAACAGTGATTCGTGAAGTTTTTGAAGAAGTTTCCCTCAGGGTTAATAACATTAATTACTATGCAAGTCAGGCATGGCCTTTTCCAAGCCAACTAATGCTTGCATACACATGCGATTATGAATCAGGAGACATCAAGGTAGATGGTAATGAAATTGTTGATGCAAAATGGTTTGATATAGATAGCTTGCCTAATATACCCCCTAATTCAACACTTTCTGGACGATTGATTAATTCTTGTATCTCGGATCGTTAGCGGCTCTAGTAGGTATTTCTTTTTTAACCTTTGGCTCTTTTGTAATTTCTTTAATAGCAGGTTCTTTTTTTGATGGAGCTTTATCAATTTCTTTTTTAAACGGTTTTGACTTATTAGGTTGTTCTTTATTCACCTTTTCTTTTTTAGGCGCCTTTTTCTCAGGCTTCTCATCAATGTTTTTTCTCTTATCTAGTGCTTTGTTGTTACCAGAATCAGTCTTTATTTTGTTGGGCTCCTTTTTCTTTTGTGAAGTCTTTTTTGGTTTGTTTGAAACATTTTTTTTATTAACGTTTCTTGGCTGATTCTGTTTAAGCTTATTACCAGTTGTAGGTTTTCTTTTTCTATTCTGATTACCTCTTTTAGGTTTGGCTTTAGTTTTAGGCTTATCCTCTGCATCAATGCCCGCAATACTTTTAATCCAAGATACCAATCCATCTTTTTTCTTTTTAGGCATTTTTGGTGGTTTAATACCATCAACTACAGGCTTCATTATCTTAGATTGATTTTTGTTATCTCTCCAGCCTGTATCTGGTTCAGGACTTTTGGGTGTTAAGTCATACGAATCAACATTTTTAATATCAGAGGCTTTAACTCTAACTACTTTGTAGTATGGCCTTGATTTATAGGGGTCAGCTATTACTAGAACTCTTATATTATTAGTTTTTTCAATATTAATGATATCGTTTCTTTTTTCATTCAATAAATAACTTGCTACATCTGCAGGAACATATACTTGTACTTCACCAGTATTATCTTTTGCTGAATCTTCCCCAATTATTCTTAAAATTGACTGACCAAGTGACCTAGGACCTCTAACCAAAACATGCTCAATATCATATGTTTCATTTAGAGAGGGTCTTAATCTCTGTCTTGATACCTCTAATAGACCAAATTTAGAAATACCAGAAATTTGAACTCTTGCTCTATCAGAGTAAACAGCTTTTCTAAAAGCAGCTTCAACTTTTTCCTGATGAGATTGATCTAACATATCAATAAAATCTATAACCACCAATCCACCAACATCTCTTAATCTAAGCTGTCTTGCAATTTCTGTAGCAGCTTCAAGGTTAGTTTTATATGCAGTATCTTCAATATCTTTACCTTTAGTAGATCTTGCAGAATTTACATCTACAGCTGTCATGGCTTCAGTAGGATCAATTACAATCGAGCCTCCTGAAGATAAAGATATTTCTCTTTGAAAGGCTAATTCAATTTGTGATTCAATTTGGTACCTGTTAAATAATGGAATTTCTTCCTCATACAATATTACCTTATCTGCATGATCAGGAAGAACAGCATCTATAAACTCTTTTGCCTCATTAAAAGTACTTTTGTTATCTATTAAAATTTCTTCAATGTCATCCTTAAAATAATCTTTTACAACTCTTACTATTAATTTATCATCTCTATATATTAATGCAGGGCTATTAGTATTAGGAATGCTGCTATTAATTTCATCCCAAAGTGCTATCAAATAGGCTAAATCTAAGCTTAGTTCTTCACTAGATCTTCCAATACCATTAGTTCTTACAATGACACTCATATTGTCAGGAATATTTATTGAGTCTAGAGCTTGTTTAATTTGATCTCTTTCTTCACCACTTATTCTTCTCGATATACCGCCTGATCTTGAAGAATTAGGAATTAAGACAAGAAATCTTCCAGCAAGACCTATTTGAGTTGTGAGGGCAGCTCCCTTGGTTCCTCTTTCTTCTTTTGTAACCTGAACTATAATTTCTTGGCCTTCTTTAAGAGTACATTCAGTTTTACCATTTGTTTTTTTAAAGTATTCATTTGAAAGATCTTTCAAAGGTAAGAACCCATGTCTTTCTGAACCAAAGTTAACAAATGCAGCATCTAAGCTTGATTCTATTCGTGAAACTGTGGCCTTAAAAATACTTCCTTTTAAAAGGACTTTATCAGGTGACTCAGTATCAAAATCATATAATTTAGCACCATCAACAAGTGCGACACGTAATTCATCACCATAAGATGAATTTATAAGTATTCTCTTCATATTATTCTCCCTAAATATAGGAAGATAATGCAGCAGTGTGCTTGATTAAGCTTCTATCAGTAAGTCTTATCTTCAGTGCTTACATGATTAACCCTGTTAGGGGTTGTTATTAAACTGTTGTATATATCTTTCTTTTTTAATATAAATATCTAGTTTATCTAGTTATTTAAACGTATATCCTATAGATTTGTCTTATGTCTGTCAAAATATTAGAAGTAAACCAAGATAATCACGGAAGGAGATTAGACAATTACCTTATTTCAGTATTTAAAAACATACCTAAATCCAAAATTTACAATATTATCAGAAAAGGAGAGGTAAGAATTAATTCTGGACGAGTCAAACCCCACAAAAAAATTAAAATTGGCGATCAAATTAGAATTCCACCTTATTTAGATAACATAGATAAAAATGTTGTAGCTATAAATCCCAAATTACATTCCTTAATTAAAGATAACATTGTTTTTGAGAATAATGATTTTTTAATAATTAATAAACCCTATGGAATTTCAGTTCATTCTGGTAGTAAAAATAATTTTGGCATTATTGATATCGCAAGGGATATTTATGGTAGTTCAATTGATTTATGTCATAGAATAGATAAAGAAACCTCAGGCTGTCTTGTTTTATCAAAAAATAAACAATCAAATAAATGGTTCAATAACCAACTAGCTTCAAATAAAGTTAAAAAAAAGTATGTGGCTATTATCAAAGGCCATTTAAAGAAGACCATAAAAGTTAATTCATTCATCGATAAACATTTTATTAATCAAAGCAAATCTTTTGTGAATGCTGATAATGGTAAAGAAGCAATATCATCATTTAAATTAAAAAAACTATTAAATTCTAGTTGTTTTGTAGAAATAGATATTTTTACAGGAAGAACTCACCAGATTAGAGTTCAAAGCAGTCATATAGGACATCCAATACTAAATGATGCTAAATATGGCGATAAAAATTTTAATGAGACGATATCACCTAAAAAAATTAAAAGAATGGCACTTCATTCATCAGAAATAAGGTTTGTAGATCAAGATGGAATAAAGATTCACGCTAAGTCTGAAATTGATGAAGCTTTCACAATACTCTTAGATGCATTAAAGTAAATATATCTACCAATAATCCTATAATTTTGATAGGATACGTTTTTTTTAAGGGTAACTATGGCAGTTCAAAAAAGTAAAGTAACAAGATCTAGAAGAGGGCAGAGAAGATCTCATGACTCTCTTAAAGCATCAACTCTATCTATTGATCCAGTTTCTGGTGAAAAGCATGCACGTCATCAAATGACCAAAGATGGTTTTTACAAAGGAAGACTTGTTAAAGATTTAAGAAAAGTTGAAAAAGAGGAATCAGAAGAAACCTCTGTCTAAATAGATAATGCCAAGGCATATAAGTCTAATCTTTCCAGGTCAAGGTTCACAATCCATTGGCATGCTCAATTCTTTTTCACAAGATGAGATTGATAATGTTACTAATATATCTAAAGAAGTTTTAGATATAGACATAGTTGACTGCATTAAAAATGGTCCAGAAGAAGATCTTAATAAAACATCAATAACTCAACCGGCATTATTAATTGCATCATATTTATATTACAAAAAATTTCTAGATCTTTTTGATATAACCCCAAATCTGTTAGCAGGACACTCACTAGGTGAGTATTCTGCATTACTTGCTTCGAATTCAATCAAAATTGATGATGCTATTTCACTTGTACATAAACGTGGTAAGTGCATGGAAAACTCACAAAAGGGCACAATGTTTGCTATCCTAAATTTAGACCTTAATGAAATAAATCAAATCTGTAAGGCGGTTGAACTGGAGACTGGTCAAGTTATAAGTCCCGCCAATATAAACTCACCAAATCAAATAGTAATAGCAGGTTCTGATGAAGCAGCAACAATTGCTGCCAATAAATGTAAAGAAGCTGGTGCAAAAAGGTGTATACAGTTAAAAGTAAGTGTAGCTTCACATTGCAATTTAATGAGTGAAGCTGCAAGCATCTTTAAAAAAGAATTAGACGAACATACATTTAATACACCTGACATTTCAATAATACATAATGTTGATGCAAAAATTGAAGAAGATATTGCCAAAATACCAAATAAACTTATAGAGCAACTGACCTTGCCCGTGCAATGGACTAAAACAATGTTACATATTAAGTCTTTTGATGGAGTTGTAATTGAATGTGGTCCTGGAAAGGTTTTATCCGGACTTGCAAAAACAAATGGAGTAGATAATATCTTATCAATGTCTTCAGAAACTTTCGAGGATGATCTTAAAGGATTATTATGAACAAAGAAGTTGTCTTTATATCTGGTGCATCTAGAGGAATCGGTACTGCTATTGCTGAAAGTTTTGCACAATTAGGCTATATAGTAATTGGAACATCTAGAAGTGAATTTAAATTTGAAAGCAATTTAGATAATTTAATACCACTCGCATTAGATATAGCAGATAGAAATTCAATAAAAAACTGTGTTGAATATCTAAAAGATAATAATTTAAAGCCTAGTATATTAATTAATAATGCAGGTATTACTTCTGATCAACTATTCCTAAGAATGAAAGACGAAGAGTGGGATGATGTAATTGCAACTAATTTAACTGGAACTTTTAATCTTACTAAAGCTTTAATTAAAAATATGATTAAAAATAGATACGGAAGAATTATTAATATATCTTCTGTATCTGGATTGATGGGTAATCCTGGTCAAGTCAATTATTCATCAGCTAAAGCGGGTTTGAGTGGCTTCACAAAATCACTTGCTAAAGAAGTTGGCTCAAGAAGTATTACAGTAAATTCAGTTGCACCAGGTTTTATAGAGACAGATATGACTGCATATCTTGACGACAATGCTAAAACCAAACTAATTGAAGATATACCTTTAAAAAGGTTAGGTTCGGTTCAAGATATCTCAGATTTAGTTATTTTTCTTTCGAGTGAGGATGCTTCATATATAACAGGTCAAACCATCTCGGTTGATGGCGGCCTTTTCATGTATTAAAACCACTTCTATAATTAAATGTGCAACTTTTAATAAATAGATGTAAAATAGCGACGTTTTTTACCATGGAGCATTTATGAGTATTGAAGACAGAGTTAAAAAAATTGTTAGTGATCAATTAGGGACATCATTAGATGAAATCCAAAGTGATTCTTCTTTTGTTGATGATCTTGGAGCTGATTCATTAGATACAGTTGAACTAGTTATGGCTCTTGAAGAAGAGTTTGATCTTGAAATTGCTGACGAAGATGCAGAAAAAATTTCAACTGTTAATGACGCTGTAGAATATATTAATTCAAATTCTTAATTTTTAAGAATTAATATTTAGTTATACATTTAACTAACAATCAAAATATTTAAAACGAGATTCTATTTAATTGGAATCTCGTTTTTTTATGAGTTATAAATACATAATGCTATTTTTAAGAATAATATTTATCGTTTCTATAGTATGGTTATCTTTTTTTGGACCCTACAAAGCATTCTTAAATTCTAATCCTATTCCAGATAAAAACTTCATTGACGTTAATGAGGGGTCATCAATGTATGCTGTTCTCGATAATCTAAAATTAAGTTCTTTAATAAATAAATTATTTTTTAGAATTTATTTAAATACAAATTCAATTAAATCTTTTCAAGCTGGGGAATATGATATTAAAAATAAAAATTTTAAAGAAATAATAGATCTTTTAGTAAAAGGTAAAACATACACCCATTCTTTTACGATAATCGAAGGAATGAACATTTATGATATTGAGAGTGAGCTTGAAAACAGTTCTCTGATTAATGACTGCAGTTTATTGATATGCATAAAAACAAATTATCCATTTAAAGAAGGAGTTTTATATCCCGATACATACTTTTACAAGAAAGGTATGAAGGCTTCTGACCTATTAAATAAAAGCCATAAGAAACTCGATGATTACTTGAATACAATATGGATAAAGAAATCTGATAATGATATTTTAAAAGATAAATATCAGGCCTTGATATTAGCTTCAATCATAGAGAAAGAAGCAGGGAATCACTCTGAAAAACCAGATATAGCAGGCGTTTTTTTAAAAAGAATAAGCATTGGCATGAAGCTTCAAGCTGATCCAACAATCATATATGGATTGCTTCCAAAATTTGATGGAGATATTCGAAAATCTGATATCCTTGATAAGAATAATATATACAATACATATATGATTAAGGGACTACCTCCAACTCCTATTTCTATGTCTTCGATGAGTTCAATTGAAGCTGCAATTTTATCAACACCAGGTGAATATCTTTTTTTTGTAGCAAATTCTCCTAGCTCTCACTATTTTTCAAGAACATATGATGAACATTTAGATATGATTAAAAAGGTTGGACTGGATAAATGAAAATAATAAGTTTCGAGGGTGTTGAGGGTGTTGGAAAGTCTACTCAAATAACAATGTTAGATACCTATTTAGAATCCAAGGGTTTTTCTACTGAAGTTCTAAGAGAGCCTGGTTCAACTCAGGTTGGCGAAAATATTAGAGAGATTTTATTAAATACATCTGGTGACTTATCTAATGAATCTGAGTTATTGCTTATGTTTGCTGCTAGGGCACAATTAATCAGTGAGAAAATAAATTTTTCAGATAAAGATATAATTTTATTTGATAGATTCTATGATGCATCGCTAGCTTATCAAGGGTTTGGAAGAGGCTTATCTCAAGAAATCATCAATAGCCTAATAACTTTTACTAAATGTCCTTTACCTGATATTACTTTTTTACTTGATATTGAAGTAGAGGAAGGTTTTAAGAGAAAGCTTAATGATAAAAAAGATAGAATTGAATCATCTGGTATAGCCTTTTTTGAAAAAGTTAGATCTGGTTATTTAGATCTCAGTCTAAATGAACCTAATAGAATTAAAGTACTTGATGCTAAAAAATCTATTGATGAATTGCACAAAGACATAATCTCGTTAGTTGATATTATCCTATGAATATAGAAAGGTACGATTGGTTAAATGATATTTATAACCAAATAAATTTTAATAATTTACCACATGGCATTATTATTAATGGTCCATCTGGTACTGGAAAAAAAATATTAGCAAAGGAAATATCACAAAAAATAATTGCAAATTTTAATGAAGGTTTAGATCCCCAAAATAAATCATTATTTAATTCAGATCACCATCCTGATTTCTATCTTCTAGATAGAGATAAAATTTACTTAAAAGATATTATTAAGCAAAAAAAAGAATCGAAGTACTGGGATGATGAAAAAGGATATAAAGATGTAGTTTCCTTTCTAACACTGACTCCATCAATATCAAAAAATAAAGTTGTTTGTATTATGAATGCTGACAGCATGAATGAAGAATCACAAAATGCACTTCTGAAGTCTTTAGAAGAGCCTGCTTCCTATTCTTACATTATTATGACCACGAGTAGGCCTAAGTCATTAAAACAAACTATATATAGCAGATGCCAAGTTGTGAACATACCTCATATACCATCATATAAAATCGATGAATGGTTAAATGATCATGGAGTTACTGATTATTCATCAACTGATTTTCCAAGTTATGCAATGCCATTAAATATACTTGATGATATCCAAAGTGATAGACATAATTCATATAAAGAATTCATTTCAATTATTAATCAATTTTTGGATCAAAAAATAGATCAGGGACAAGCGATAAAATATATTAATGACTTAGATATAAACTTTATTTCAAAGGTAAACTATTTTGTAGAATTGTTAAAAATACTTTTAAAGTCAAAATTAATAAATGAAAGCTTAAGCGGTACTTATAAAAGCTTTAACTCTAAAAAATTTAGTAATTTAAAAATTTCAAATATTATTGTTGAACTTAATGACTTACGTCATGATTTTTATGATGTCTCATCAATAAATGAAACCCATGTATTAAATTATTTTTGTAGCGAATTAAAACAATCTATCCGACAGCAATAGTCCCTCCATCAATGACTATTGTTTGCCCGTTAATATAGGTACCTGCCTTTGAAGACAGCATTATAGCTGCACCAGCTATCTCATCTGGATCGCCAATTCTTTTCATAGGGTTGGTGTGTAATACTGCTTTTAAAATATCAGGATTTTCCCAAAGTCCTTTTGCAAAGTCAGTTTTTATTAATCCAGGAGCTATAGAATTAGCTCTAATATTTTTATGACCAAATTCAGCTGCTATATTCTTAACAATCATAACATCAGCTGCTTTACTGATATTATAAGCACCCAACATAGGACTGCCTTTAATTGCAGCTATGCTAGAAATTATTATTATTGATCCATCTTCTTTTTCTATCATACTTGGAAGACATAGATTACATAAAAGTTGATTGGACCTAATATTGTTATGCATAACTTTATCAAACTGCTCAATGCTCATATCAAGCATGGATCCCATAAAGGTATTTGTTGCAGCATTACATATCAAAGTGTCAATGCTTCCTAGAGTAGCAATAGTTTTATCTACAAGATTTTTTAATTGATCATCATCGGCTATATTGCAAGCTATTGGAAAAGCAACTTCTGCACCAATATCATCATTTATCTCCTGAGCAGTAGCTTCACAAGCATCCTGCTTTCTTGATGATATAATTACTTTAGCACCCATAAGTGCAGATTGGTGAGCTATAGACTTTCCAATACCTTTAGAACTACCAGTTATTAAAATTGATTTATCTTTAAGGCTAAATAATGACATTTTGATTATAATAAATTAACTATAAAGGAATAATATCATGATGATTGAAATATACGGAAAAACCTTCTGCCCATACTGCGATAAAGCAAAAGCTTTATGCGAAAGAGAAGGGTTTGAATATTCTTACAAAGAATTAGACAAAGATTTTACTAGAGAAGAATTCTTTAATATTTTTCCTACAGCCAGAACATTTCCCCAAATTAAAATAGATGGCAATGATATTGGTGGTTATACAGAACTTGAGACTTGGTGGCAAAATAAGGAATAAATTATGGAACAATTTAACGAATTTTTAATATTACTTGATAGCAATTTAAGTGGATCGTGGTGGTTCCCAATTTTATTAGTTGGAACTGGAATATTTTTCACCATATATCTTGGCTTTCCTCAATTTAGGTTTTTTGGTAAAGCTTGGCATTTAGTTTCAGGAAAGAATAAAAAAACTGATGCCGATGGTGAAACAACTGCTTTTGAGGCACTTACAACAGCTATGTCTGGAGCAGTTGGTACTGGTAATATCGGGGGCGTAGCTTTAGCTATTTGGACGGGTGGCCCGGCAGCAATATTTTGGATGTGGATAACAGCTATATTTGGGATGACAACTAAATTCGTTGAAGTAACAATGGGTCATAAATACAGAACAAAATTAGCTGATGGAAGTATCTCTGGTGGCCCCATGTACTATATAGAGAGTGCCTTAAATATGAAATGGGCTGGAATTCTTTTTGCGTTTTTAATGATGATTACAGCAATTGGCTCTGGAAACATGCCACAAATCAATAATATAGCACTG
>CACDVW010000025.1 GCA_902556355.1 uncultured SAR86 cluster bacterium | reverse complement strand
GAAGGCAAAGTAGAGTCAGGTTGGATTTTAGTTGACTGTGGTGGTGTCGTTGTCAATATTATGAAAGAGGACATAAGAGAGTTTTATGATCTAGAAGGCCTATGGGGGGAAAATACCCTTTTAAATTCTTCTAATCAATGAACCTTTCTATTATTTCCGTTGGCAATAAGCCTAATAAATGGGAATTAGAGGGAATAAATCACTACCTCAAGCAACTAAATAATCACGTAAAAATTGATTTTATAAACGTAAAAGGCCAACAAAACCCAAAAAGATCAACAGAAGAAGTAATCAAATTAGAAGCAGATTTAATTTTAAAAAAAATTCCTAGTGATAGCTTTCTAATTACATGTGATATGGCTGGCGATAAATTTAGCAGCAGTGAATTCAGTAAAATATTTGAAAATTTAATGCATGAAAATACAAAAGTTTGCTTCGTAATTGGAGGGTCGTTTGGATTATCTGAAGATCTTAAATTGATTTCAAATAAAGTGCTCTCAGCATCAAATTTTACATTTCCTCATCGGCTTTTTAGAATAATTTTGGTTGAACAAATATATAGAGCAATTTCGATAATAAATAATGCGCCATATCACAAATGATTGATTTAAATGAAAGGTATGCTGAAAAGAAGAGTTTTTTTAATAGACTAGTAGTAGTTTATGTGTTTTTTGGTTTTGTATTCTCATTTTTTCTTTATCAAACATACTCACTTCAAGTGTCTGAATACAAAGACTATGAGACAGCAGCAATTGCAAATAAAACAAAAGAGGTATTGGTACAACCAGTAAGAGGAATAATTTACGATAGATCTGGAAAGATTATTGTAAATAATGTCCCAACTTATGATCTCATACTAAAAGCGTCGCTAATAAAAAGTATAGATGCTTTCTTATCTGATTTATCGCCAATTATTGAACTAGATTCAGATGAATTAGACTATGTTAGAGAAAATTTTGATCTTAAAGCTCGTTACAACAGAGAGCTAATTGTAAAAAAAAATCTGTCTAGAGAAGAAATTGCCAAATTTGAAGTGAGGGGTTATAAATTTCCGAATGCATTTATTGATGTCAGATATAGTCGTTATAACAATTATCCTGAATTATTTTCACATGCTGTAGGATATGTGGGAGGTGTTAATAATGATGAGCTAGACTCAATACTTAACAGTCAAGCATTACCTCAAATAGAGACAATTTTTAAATATTCAAATGGATTTCAAATAGGTAAAACAGGACTGGAAAGCACTTATGATCAAATACTAAGAGGTAAATTTGGTAAGAAAATTTTTGAAGTTGATGCTAGAGGAAGATTTGTTGAAGAAAGAGAGTTCATTAAACCCAAAAATGGTGAAAATCTTTTTACAACATTAGATATTAAAGCTCAACAAGTTGCCTATGATCAGATGGATAACAGACGTGGAGCTGTTGTTGCAATCGAAATAGATAGTGGGTCAATTGTCAGCTACGTTAGTACGCCTAGTTTTTCAACTAATGCAATTTCAAATGGAATTTCTTCTAGGGCATTTAATGCGCTAATTCAAGATAATGATAAACCTTTTTTTGATAGAGCCTCTCAAGGGAGATATTCTCCTGCGTCAACAATCAAGCCTGCTATTGCTCTATTTGGTATAGAAAATAATATTATTGACTGGGATTTCTCTATCGAAGATCCTGGATATTTTATATTACCTGAAGATCAAAGAGTCTACAGGGGGTGGAAAAAAGGAGGGCATGGAAATGTTAACTTGAACAAGGCAATGATTGTTAGTTCAAATACTTTCTTCTTCTCGTTAGCTTATAAGTCAGATATCAATAAATTAATTGAACATTTATCTAACTTTGGCTTTGGAACAAAAGTTTGTGCAGACTGCTTTAACCCCGACAAAGCTTTATTGCCGACTCCAGAATGGAAAATGAACAATCTAAATTTTGGATGGTTTAAGGGAGACACCGTTAATTTGGGGGTGGGTCAAGGCTATCTTAGTGCTACACCATTACAACTAGCATATTACTCCACAGTATTAGCTAATAAAGGAACTTCTAAAGAACTATCATTCATTTACGAAAAGCAAGATATCAAAGATCTAAATATACAATTAAATAATACTGATGATCTTGATTGGAAAAGATTGCATCAAAGCATGATAGGAGTGATAGAGAGCCCTATTGGAACAGCAAAAAGATTGCAAGAACTAAAAACATATACAGTTGCTGCTAAATCCGGAACCGTTGAGTTAGTTAGCACAGATACCAAAGAGGATTACAAAATTATAAGAGAGAATGAAGGAAATAGGGACCATGCGATTATCATTGCTTTTGGGCCCATGCCTAATCCAAAATATGCTGTGAGCGTGGTTATAGAAAATGGCGAAAGCGGAGGTTCTGTTGCTGGACCAGTTGCAATAGAAGTTCTCAATAGCTTAATAGGTAAATGAAAAAAAAACTAACGTTTAAAAATTTCTCAATATATTTTGATCAATATTTATTCATTTCTATTACTTTATTGTCTGTAATGGGCTTATTTTTTTTATATAGCGCATCACAAGGAGACCTCAACACAGTTATTAAACAATCAATATTTGTAGGATTTGGATTATTTTTAATGTTTATCTTAAGCCAACCAGACCCAGATTTTTATAAGATATTTTCTAGTCTATTTATTGTCATAGCCATACTGCTGATGTTTGCTACTATGATTTTTGGAAGAGAGGTAAATGGAGCAAAAAGATGGCTTAATTTTGGATTTTTCACCTTACAAACCTCGGAAATAATAAAAATTGCATTACCAATCTTTTTAGCTTCCTATTTATATAACAAACCTTTACCAATAAGCTTAAAACATACTTTTATTACATTAGCTTTAATTTGCTTTGTCTTTTATTTAGTTTATTCACAGCCTGATCTTGGAACAGGCCTTGTTGTGTTTATGGCTGGAATTTATATTTTGTTTTTAGCAGGATTAAGCTGGAAATTTATTTTTACTTCTTTTGGTTTGATAGTTCTTTCGATGCCTTTTTTATGGAATAATTTTTTAGAACCTTTTCAGAGACAAAGAATTTTAACTTTTATAGACCCGTCTAGTGATCCTTTTGGAAGTAGTTGGAATATTACACAATCAAAAATTGCTATTGGCTCTGGAGGTATGAGTGGAAAAGGTTATCAAGAAGGGTCGCAGGCACATTTAAACTTTTTACCTGAAGCTGAAACAGATTTTATTTTTGCGGTGATTGCTGAAGAGTTTGGATTCATTGGTATTTGTCTCTTACTATCTTTCTTCTTTTTTATATTATTGAGATGCATTTATTTAGCTTTTAATGCTAGAGACAGATTTTGTAGATTAACCATTGGTGGCCTTAGCCTTGTTTTTGCATCAACACTATTTATCAATTTGGGTATGGTTGTTGGCATAATACCAGTTGTAGGGATGCCCATGCCATTTATCAGCAAAGGAGGCTCATCTTTGTTATCATTCTATATAGCTTTTGGAATTATTATTTCCATGGCCACACATAAAAAATTAATGCAAAAATGAAAAAAATTATATTAATTGCGTTGTTAATCTCATTCTCTGTCGAGGGTGATTATTTAAAACATCCGAAATCAGAAGCATTAATTGATGAACTTGTCACAAATCATGGATTTGAAAAATCATTTGTAGAAGATGTCTTATCAAATGCCGTAAGGCAACAAAAAATAATTGATTCAATCTCAAAACCTGCTGAATTTACTTGGACGTGGGATAGATATAAAAAATTGTTTATAGAAGATAAAAGAATTACTAATGGAAAATTGTTCATTAAAAATAATCTTCAAACTCTTGAAAGAGCAGAAAAAGAATTTGGAGTACCTAAGGAGGTAATAACTGCAATTTTAGGTGTTGAAACAAGGTATGGAAAAATTCAAGGCAGTTACAGAGTTATTGATAGTTTGCTTACACTTGGTTTCGATTATCCTAGGAGAGCAAAATTTTTTAGAAAAGAACTCGTTGACTTTTTTTTACTGACCAGAGAAAACGATCTAAATATAAATGAAATAAAGGGCTCATATGCTGGTGCGATGGGTTATGGACAATTTATTTCTTCAAGTTATAGAGCATATGCAATTGATTATGATGGGGATGGGTATGCAGATTTATTTAGCTCAGTTGATGATGCAATAGGAAGCATAGCTAACTACTTATATATTCATGGATGGAAAAAAGATGGCCAAATTATTTACGATGCTTATCCAAACAATGTAAGAAAAGTATTTAAACCAAATAAAAACCTTTCGAAATTTATACCATTAAGCTTTAATGAGGATGGAAAAGATATATATTTTATTGGGGATGATAACTTTATTGCAATAACCAAATATAATATCAGTCACTTTTACGCTATGGCGATTTATTATTTATCAGAAGAGTTAAAAAAATGAAAAATTTATTAGTATTACCCTTATTAACATCGATGGTTGCTTTTGGTCAAAGTTTTGTCCCTGATGCACCGGAACTTGATTTAAAAAGTTATATCTTAATTGAACCTAATACAAATACAGTAATTGCAGAATTTAATTCAAGCGCTGAAATTGAGCCTGCCAGCATGACTAAAATAATGACTGTATATGTTACTGCAGACCAGATATTTAATGATTTAATTTCAATAGATGATGAGGTTTTGATAAGCGAAAAAGCTTGGAGAATGGAAGGGTCAAGAATGTTTGTCGAGGCTGGAAAAAAAGTAAGCGTATCAGACTTACTTAAAGGAATAATAATTCAGTCAGGAAATGACGCCTCGGTTGCTATATCTGAATATGTTGGCGGAACAGAAAGAGGTTTTGTTGACTTAATGAACGCTTACGCGAGTTCATTAAATATGAATAATACCATTTTTCAGAATTCTACTGGTCTTCCTGATGACAATCATTTCTCGTCAGCACAAGATCTGGCGATTCTAACCTCAAATCTAATTACAAAGTTTCCAGATATATATTCATTTTATAAAGAAAAACAATTCACTTTTAATGATATAAAACAATTAAACAGAAATAAGCTTTTGTGGAGAGACGACTCTTCAGATGGTGTAAAAACCGGTCATACTGAAGCTGCAGGTTATTGTTTGGTTGGCTCAGCTAAAAGAGGCGATATGCGATTAATTACCGTGGTTGCAGGCAGTGATTCAGATAATAATAGATTTTTGGCCAGTCAAAGGTTGTTAGAGTATGGCTTTAGATTTTTTGCTACTCAAAAAGTTTTAAATGCTAATCAGGAATATAAAAAAATCAATATTTGGGGCGGTGTAGAAAAAACTCTTGGCTTGGGTGTTCTTGAAGATGTTTCTATTACTCTTCCAAGAACCAGCTTCAAAGACCTAACCGTTAATTATAATTACAGTAATAATATTCAAGCTCCAATTGAAGTTGGTCAAAAAATTGGAACTCTTGAAATTATTAGCAATGACGAGATTGTATTTTCAACCAACTTAGTTGCACTAGAAAACATAAAGTCTAAGGGTTTCTTTGGAAGGCTTTGGTCTAAGTTTGTATTATGGATATTAAGTCTTTTTGGAATGACGGAGAATGCATCAGATTAAAGCTGTATTTAATGGTAATTTTGATTATATTGAAAATATAAAAGTTTCTCCCTTCTCAAGGGCGTATACATTTTCAGATAGTGTTTACGAAGTCATACCTTTCTATAAAAAGCAATTTATTTTATTTAAGAGTCATATTGAAAGGTTGCAAAGAAGTGTCGACGCTCTTTCAATAACCCTAGATGTAAAAAAAGTTACAGCTGAAATCAATCAGTTGTTATCTTCATCGAGTTTTGAAAATGGTTATATTTATTATCAAGTCACCAGAGGTGAAGATTTAATCAGATCACATATGCACTCTGAAGATATGAATACAGAAACTTTTGGCTATATCACTCCTTGTTCATTTGAAACTAAAAAATTAAGTGTAATGATTTGTGAAGATACAAGATGGGGGAGATGCGATATAAAATCAACCTCATTATTAGCCAATGTCATGAATATGAATAATGCTAGATCACATGATTGCGATGAAGTTATTATGCATAAAGACGAAATCTTAACCGAGGCTGGAGCCTCAAATATATTCTTTATTAAAGACGGTAACGTTTATACACCAACCCTATCTAACAATATTTTGCCGGGTATAACTAGATCAATTTTAATTGACGCTCTGTCAGATAAAGGCATTAAGGTTATTGAGGGGGATTTTAATTATCATGAACTTAAGAATGCAACATCTGCTTGGCTTACAAGCTCTACTAAAGGAATTGCCCCAATAGAAAATATAGTTAATATTGATCACTCACTAAGTCTTGATGATTCTCTTTATATCTCATGCAAGGAGATTTTTGACTCTAAATTTTTTGGCTAATATTTTAATTAGTAGTCATGCTTATAATCATTCTATCTACATCATCCCAGAAATTTTTTTTTGATAAGCCTTTGCTAGTAAGATCAAGCTCATAAACATTTTTTTGCAATGATATAAGTTTTTGTAAAGAATGAAATTTAATGAAATTCATATAACTAGCAATTTTGCTACTCCAGATACCTGACTTTTCAAGGCTTAATTTAGGGTTTGTGTTTTGTTTTGCAATAGTCGAGCTAGTAATAATTTTTCCAATTATCCAAACTAATAGAGGGGCATAATGTGCTTCAGAATCTTTTATTGAGCCAGTAATTCTCAATGCATGTTTTGTATTTAAGCTTGTTAGAGCATCTTCAAGCTCAAAAGGCTCAAATTCAGCTGAATCTGAATAAAAAAGCTTGGAAATATCAATACCGTTTTTGTAAATTAATTTAAGGATATTTATTTCATTTTGTTGAGCAACCAGGTTCCCAGCATTTAATTCATATATGTTTTGTATAAGACTTTTTCTATCCTGTTCAGGAACAAATCCTAACTGTGCTTTCAACCAGATTTTTTCTTCAAAAGATTTTAATTTACTACACTCAATGATGAGCGCATTTTTTTCCATTGCTTTATATAGTTTTGTTTTGCTGTTTAATTTTTCGTTATGAGAATTAATAATAATGGCAATATTTTCATTATTAAAAATATTTTCTATTTGAAATATCTTTTCTATTTTATCTGGCAATCGTCCTTGATCATGACTTATATCAATTATCAATTTAGATCCAAAAAGAGACCCACCAGAACTCTCAATGATGATCTGCTCAATGTTATCAAAGTTTTCTTTGGTTATAAGCCTTCTCTCAATAAATCCTTTTTGAGATAAATATTCTTTTATTAAATCTTTTGAATTATTTCTCAGAACGACCTCAGAGCCAAATATAAAAAAAATATTTTGAGATTTCTCTAGATATTTTCCTAGAGAGAGCGATTCACATTTCAAAGAGACTAACCTCTAATAGTAATTGGTTATATATTTCATTATTAATAATTTTTTTTAGACTTTCGACTGTCTCCTGTTCAGCAAAAGGATTTAGCTCGCTCGATTTATGTCTTTTCATTACTTTAATACTTTTATTTATTGTTTTTAATTTACTAATAATTTCAAGTTGGACGCTTACAGTTACTTCACCTTCAAGCGACCTAAGTGATGATCCAGCATATATATTGTAATTATTTGAATCAAAGTCTCTCAAATAAATACGAGTTTTTTTTTCATCTTCATTTGTTGAGCGATTGAAGGATATATCTAGTATTTCCATAAGAGAATCAGGAATGGAATCATCATAATAGACCAAATAGTTTTCTCGACTATTGTGACCCAATGATATTTGGCTATAACTACAGCTTGAAATAACAAATATAGAAATGAAAAAAATTAAATAATAATGAAGCTTCATAAAATTTATCTTAACTACCAAATAAAAAATATTAAAGTAATTAGAATAATAAATTAGCTAGATAACAAAATTAATGATTTTTCCCTTGATATAAATTACTTTTTTTATATTTTTACCATCAAGATTGATGGCAACATTCTCAATTTTTTTTGCCATTTCCTCTAATTGGTTTTGGGTGTCTTCAATTTTAGCAGTTGTTTTACCTCTAACTTTTCCATTAATTTGTATTACTAATTCAAATTCAGATACTTCTAATAAGCTGTCTTCAACTTTTGGCCACGATGATTCTATTTCTTCTGGAGCATTCAAGTTATAAAAATGATTCCATAAGAATTCTGATACATGGGGCGCAATAGGGTTAAGAGTTTTAAGAATAATAATTATTGTTTCATTTAAACAATATTTTTTTGAGTTTGATGCGCCCTCATCTTTAAAATCATCCGGTATGGCATTTAGTAGCTCCATTATTGAAGCTATAGCAGTATTAAAAGTAAATCTTGTTTCAAAGTCATTAGTAACTTTTTTTAGTGTTGTATGTGTTTTTCTTCTTAAGTCTAGTTCTTCTTTTGAAAAGTTATCTGGAGTATTAATGTCTTCGTAATTTCTGCTTACAACTAAATTCCAAACCTTTTTTATAAACCTTGATGCTCCCTCAACAGATGATTCAGACCATTCCAGGCTCTGTTCCGGTGGCGCAGTGAACATCATATAAAGTCTTACGGTATCAGCACCATATTTATCAATATAGGACTGTGGATCAACTGTATTGCCCTTTGATTTTGACATCTTTGCACCATCTTTAAGCACCATGCCTTGCGTTAAAAGTTTTTTGAATGGTTCATTGCCCTCAACCATACCCATGTCTCTAAGTGCCTTATGAAAAAATCTTGAATAAAGTAAGTGCAGTATTGCGTGCTCAATACCGCCAATATATAAATCTACAGGAAGCCAATACTTTGAATTTTCATCAAAAATTTCACTATCATTATCTGCAGAAGTAAATCGGGCGTAGTACCAAGATGAATCCATAAAGGTATCAAATGTATCAGTCTCTCTTTCAATACCATCGGATATTTTATAAAACTCTTCATTCTGACTTAGGGGAATTGGCGGAGAATCTTTTGGTAACTCAGGAAGAACTACAGGAAGTTCATTTTCTTCAACTAATTTAGCATTACCATTTTCATATATAACAGGTATTGGACATCCCCAATATCTTTGTCTGCTAACGCCCCAGTCTCTTAATCTAAATTGGGTAAGCCCCTCACCAAGTTTTTTTTCACTTAGCTCTTCAATGATTTTTTTTGATGCTGAATCAGAATCTAAATCATTGTATTCATTAGAGTTAAGCAAGATTCCTCTAGTAAGAATTGGTAATTCATCATTGTTACTAGTAGATATAACTTGCTTGATATCAAGATTATATTTTGAAGCAAATTCAAAATCTCTCTGATCATGCCCGGGAACACCCATAACGACACCTGTTCCATAATCAAGAAGAACAAAGTTACCAATCCACACTGGAATTTCTTCATTTGTAAGCGGGTGAATAACTTTCATTCCAGTATCAATACCAAGCTTTTCGGCCTTTGCCATATCCGCTTCTGCAGACGATGTTTCTTTGCATTGCTTAAGGAAAGATTCTATCTTTTTATCTTGTTCCGAAAGATTTAAAGCAAGTTTATGATTGGGAGAAATAGCTACAAAAGAGACACCAAATATAGTATCAGGTCTTGTTGAAAAAGCAGTTAGACATTCCTCTGAATCTTTAATTTGATATTTTATTTCTGCTCCATGAGATTTTCCTATCCAGTTTTCTTGCATAGTTTTAACATTTTCTGGCCAATCAACTTCGTTTAAAGACGAGAGTAGCTCATCAGCATAATCAGTAATTTTTATAAACCACTGATCAATTTCTTTAATTTCTACTGGAGCTCCAGATCTCCATCCTTTTCCATCTATTACTTGTTCATTTGCAAGCACAGTTTCATCTATGGGATCCCAGTTAACTAGAGATTTTTTCTTATATACAAGACCTTTTTCAAAAAATTTCTTAAAGATCAATTGTTCCCATTTATAATAATTTGACTCGCATGTTCTCAACTCTTTTGACCAGTCATATCCTAAACCTAGCGATATGAGTTGTTGCTTCATATGTTCTATGTTCTCATTTGTCCATTCTTTTGGACTTACTTCATTTGCTATTGCCGCATTTTCTGCTGGCAATCCAAATGCATCCCATCCCATTGGTTGAAATACATTGAAGTTATTCATTCTTTTGTATCTAGATATTACATCGCCAATGGTATAGTTTCTGACATGACCCATATGAAGCTTGCCTGATGGATACGGAAACATTGAGAGGCAATAATATTTTTCACGATCATCTGGTTTTGCTTCAAATCTACCATCCTCAATCCACTTTTTTTGAGCAGATTCTTCAATTTTTTTTGGATTATATTTAGCTGTCATTTTTTAAAAACTCATTTTCTAGATAGTTAATTGTATGCTTATTAACAACAAAAGTTTCATCATGAAGAATTCTTTGATGAAGAGAATGATTGGTTTTAATACCATCAATAAAAAACTCATCTAGTGCACTTATCATTCTTTTGATAGCAGAATTTCTTGTATTAGCAAGCGTTATAATTTTCGCTAAAAGAGAATCATAATATGGAGGAACAGTATATCCACCATATATATGTGAATCATATCTAATTCCAAAACCACCAGGAATATGCATTTTTGTTATCTTTCCTGGAGAAGGTTGGAAGGTAACAGGATCTTCTGCATTAATTCTGCATTCCATTGCATGGCCAAAAAAATTAATAGATTTTTGATCTAATTTAATATCCATTCCAAGTGCAATCCTAAGTTGAGCTTTAACAATATCAAAACCAGTAATCATTTCTGTGACAGGATGTTCAACCTGGATTCTTGTATTCATTTCAATAAAGTAAAATTCTCCATCTTCATACAAAAATTCAATTGTCCCAGCTCCCTCATATTTAAGTTTTTTGCATAGGTTTATAGATGCCTCATATGTTTTATTGAGCGCATCTTGATCTATATTTTTTGCCGGTGCTTCTTCAATAATTTTCTGATGCCTTCTTTGCATGCTGCAATCTCTAGTTCCTAAATGTATTGCATGACCTTTTCCATCTCCGACAACCTGAATTTCAATATGTCTTGGATTGGGAATAAATTTCTCTAGATAAATCTTTTCATTGCCGAATGCATTTTTTGCCTCTTGCATGGTTATCTCAGCGCTTGAAATAAGATCATCTTCGTTTTCAACAACTCTCATCCCGCGACCACCGCCACCAGCAGTTGCTTTAATCATGATTGGATATCCTATTTCTTTTGCAATTTTTTTAAATTCTTCGGAGTCTTCTGGAATATCGTTTTTATAACCTGGAACAATCTGAATACCAGAATCTTCAGCTAATGTTTTTGCAGTTATTTTATCTCCCATATTCTTTATAGTTTCTGGGCTTGGGCCAATAAATTTAAAACCACTTTTTTCACACATCTCTGCAAAATTAGAATCTTCGGCAAGAAAACCGTAACCAGGATAAATAGCATCTACTTGAGTTAATTCAGCAGCTGAAAGAATTGCTGGTGTGTTAAGATAGCTTTCAAGAGGTGATGCTGGGCCGATACAGACTGTTTCATCTGAAAATTTTAAATGTTTTAAATCTTTATCACCTTCTGAATATACTGAAACAGTAGAAATATTTAACTCTTTGCAGGCTCTTATAGCCCTAAGGGCTATTTCGCCTCTATTTGCGATTAGAACTTTCAAAGGCATGATAATTTAGTTAATTGTTATGATATGTTGTCCGTACTCGACTGGTTGCCCATCGTCTACGTCAATTGAAACTACTTTACCGCTAAAATCAGATTTTATTTCATTCATCATTTTCATGGCTTCAATGATGCAAAGAATATCGCCTTCTTGAACTTCATCACCAACTTTTATAAAAGGATCCTTATCAGGACTTGGTTTTCTATAAAAAGTCCCAACTATTGGTGATGTAACTTTGTTACCCTTAACTTCTTCTTGAGGTATTTCTTC
>CACDVW010000024.1 GCA_902556355.1 uncultured SAR86 cluster bacterium | reverse complement strand
ATGATTTCAATGATGAGGAGATTGGTTATTTGTTTGATGGTTACAATAAAAACTTTATATTTGATCAAGAAAAATTAAAAAATTGGGTCAAATTTACTTATTTTTTAGACTACATATGGAGACAATGTCTAGTTGAAACTTCAAAACATGATGAAAAGTCACTAAGCATAATGGACTTAGAAAGAAATCTAGATATTTTTAAGTAATTTTGTGCAATATTTATCAAGTTTTGTTAATGCTGCGATAATTATTGAGTATTTCGCTTCGATTTTAAGGCTAAAATAGTAAATAATTAACAAAATGGATAAATTTAAGGAAATTCTTACAGATCATATTTCCAATTGGAACATGGTATGGTTTGGCCTAATTTTTTGGGGAAGCGTCTTTAATGCTATAGCTATTCGCTATGAATTTACTGATATTACTATTTATTGTTATATTTTAGGTTTATGTCTTGGCCTTATAGCAAAGATAAGAGGAACATGGTTATGGAAAATCTAGAAAAGATTTCAGAAGAATTTTCCTTCAATAAAGAAAAAGAGATCGCTAGAAGTTTCTCAAAAAGGTTTCAATGGGAGATGGTCTTAATTGGAGTTGGTCAAGCAACAGTTTGGCTTTCTCTATGGCCATTAGTAATTAATGGACATATTTCTTTATTACTTGGTTCTGTAATTGCAACTATTTGTGCCTGTTTTGCATACCTGCCTTCGCATGAAGCACAGCATGGAAATTATTCAAGAGGAAATCCAAAAAGGCGTTGGATTGATTCATTCGTAAGCCATTACACATTAATAACCCTTATGTTCCCTCATGATGTGATGCGAGCTACTCATATGAAACATCATGCTTATACAAATAATCCAGAAAAAGATCCAGATCATGATACTGCATCTGCAAAATCTCTTTGGGAGGTTATTGTTGCCACTCAGGCAGGAATATCAAAATATCAAGCAATAGCTAAAATCTATGAAAATGATAAAGCATTTATGAAATCCTTTAATAAAGGTTTGAATATAGGAATGTTATATAGAGTAATTCTTTTAACTTTAGTTGTATTTTTCCCCATAGAAACACTTTTATTATGGTGGCTGCCAAGTAAGTTTGGAGTTATTTATCTTTCAGTCTTTTTCAGCTGGTATCCTCATTATCAAACTGAAACAGGAAGATATAAAGATACAAGATTTTGGAGTCACTGGATGCCTAGATATTTAAATCATTCAATGCAACTTCATTTTATACATCATCTTCATCCTGGTATTGGTCATTATGACGAACCTAAGGCTATAGAAGCACTAAAACCTTTTTTGGTTGCTAGAGGTGTTCCTGGTGCAGAAGACATTCCAGATAGAGTTAAACATAACCCACTTATCAAAGCTTAACTTTCTAATATTTTTCTTGTTTTTTTAAATAATTTCTGTTCTAGTAAAAGTTGAATTATTTACATAGAGGGGAGTTTATGAAAGTATTATGCGTTTTATACGATGATCCAAAAACTGGCATGCCCGAAAAGTATGCTAGAGACGATTTACCAACAATAGAAAAATATCCAGACGGTATGACATTGCCATCTCCTAAAGGCATTGACTTTACTCCAGGAGAATTGCTTGGGTGTGTTTCAGGAGAATTGGGTCTTAGAAAATTTCTAGAAGATGCTGGACATACATTAGTAGTTACATCTGATAAAGATGGTGAAGGGTGTGAAGCAGATAGAGAATTAGTTGATGCTGATATTGTCATATCTCAACCATTCTTTCCTTATTACTTAACTCGTGAAAAGATGGAAACCGCTCCAAATCTTAAGATGGCAATAACTGCTGGAATCGGTTCAGACCACGTTGATCTTCAAGGAGCCATGGATCACAACATAGATGTTGTGGAGGTTACATACTGTAATTCAAGATCTGTTGCAGAGCATATTGTAATGATGATTCTTTCAATGGTAAGGGATTACCATAATCAACATAGGATAGTTAATGAAGGTGGTTGGAATATAGCTGACGCTGTTCAAAGATCATATGATGTTGAAGGAATGCATGTCGGAACTGTAGCTGCTGGAAGAATAGGTATCGACATGTTAAGAAAGATGAAACCTTTTGATGTCCATCTGCACTATTTCGACATCCATAAACTACCTGATGAGGTCGAGGCAGAACTAAATCTTACTTATCATGATTCTGTTGAATCTTTAGTTGCTGTTTGTGATGTGGTTAATATTAGTTGTCCACTGCATCCAAAGACAGAGCACTTATTTAATGATGAGATGATCGCAAAAATGAAACGCGGTGCTTATATTGTTAACACTGCTAGAGGAAAGATTTGTGATAAAGATGCAATTGCAAGAGCTTTAGAATCTGGCCAGTTAAGTGGTTATGCTGGAGATGTTTGGTTCCCGCAACCAGCTCCTAATGATCATGTTTGGAGAACAATGCCTAATCATGGGATGACTCCTCATACTTCTGGAACATCATTATCCGCTCAAGCTAGGTATGCTGCTGGTGTAAGAGAAATACTTGAGTGCTTCTTTTCCGGAGATCCAATTAGAGAGCCGTATTTAATTGTCAAAGACGGTGACCTTGCTGGCATGGGAGCCCATTCTTATACTAAAGGTACAGCAACCGACGGATCAGAAGAAGCTGCAAATTATAAAAAATAATTTTAGAAATTTTGCAGTCTTGATTTAATTATCTCATCAGCCTGGGACATAATATTATTTATTAAGTCCTGGACTGTTGGGATGTCATTAACAAGCCCAGCTACCATTCCACAAGACCAAGCGCCTGCTTCCATGGTTCCTTCATGCATAATTTTTGGATAAACACCGGCAACTTCATCAAGAATATCTTCAAACTTGAGATCATCGCCTAATCTTTTTTCTTTTTCCATCAGTCTTTCTACTGCTTCATTATTAAGAACTCTTTCTGTATTTGTTAATGATCTCATAATCAATCGAGTATCAAGTTCTGTTGCATTAACAATAGCTTCTTTAACATTTTGATGAACTGGAGCATCTTGTGTCGCTATAAATCTTGTTCCCATATTCATTCCTTCTGCTCCAAGTGCCATCGCAGCAACTAAACTTCTACCATCAGCCATTCCACCTGATGCCACAAATGGAATCTCTAACTCTTCTGCAGCTCTAGGCAATAAAATAAAATTAGGAATATCATCTTCGCCAGGGTGACCACCACATTCAAAACCATCAACTGATACAGCATCACAACCAATTGATTGAGCTTTTATAGAGTGCCTAACAGAGGTGCACTTATGAATGACTTTTATTCCAGCTTCCTTGAGAGCCGGTAAATATTCTGCAGGGTTTCTTCCAGCAGTTTCAACAACTGGAACTCCTGCATCAATTATTTCTTTAATTAATCCCGGATAATCTGGAGGCGTTAAAGAAGGTAGAAAAGTTAAATTTACAGCAAAAGGTTTATCTGTCATCTCTTTACATCTTGCAATTTCATTTGCTAACTTTTCTGGGGTACCTTGAGTTAAGCCAGTAATAGTTCCTAGTCCACCTGCATTAGAAACAGCTGCAGCAAGTTCAGCAAATCCTACATGATGCATGCCACCTTGAATAATAGGGTGCTCAATACCAAATAGTTCTGTTATTTTAGTTTTCATTATTTTTCTCCTTTATCTCCACTAACCCAACTTTCATAAAAATCTTCATATTGCTTTTGCAGTCTTTGCATTCCAGTTATCCATCTATCTCTATCATTTCCCTTTCTTTGGACATATTCACCCACTTCTTTGTGAGGCAATACTAAAAATCTTTCATTCTCAATCGCATCTATAACATCTTTAGCAACCACATCGGGTTCAAGCATTCCATCTACCCCAGCGACTCCAGCACCTTGAGCGGTCATTGCAGTTCTTACGGCCTGAGGGCATAGACATGAAACGCCAATTCCTTTTTGACCATATGTAATTTTTACCCATTCAGCAAAACTTACCGCCGCTGATTTAGTAACAGCGTATTGGGCTGCACCGATTTGAGATAAGAGTCCAGCAGCTGATGCTGTATTCATTAAATAGCCTTCACCCCTTTCAAGCATTTGGGGCAAAACATGCCTTGCAGCATGAACGTGAGACATTACGTTCACTCCCCAAGTATTATTCCATTCATCAGATGTGGTTTCTAAAAGCATTGGAGTTCCGCCAATTCCTGCATTTGAACAAAATATATCTATTCCATCTGAATATTTATTAGCTTTTTCAATAACATTTATTATGTCTTGTTCATTTGATACGTCAGCTGCTACGGCAATACCATTAATTTTTTCTGCGATTTCCTTAGCACCATCTTCATTCATATCTACACAGACAATAGACTGGGCTCCTTTTGCATGAAATTCCTCACATAGTGCATATCCAATTCCACTAGCAGCACCAGTAATCACAACTCTTTTGTTTTTTATTTCCATATTTTTACCCTAATAATATTTCACACCCAGTTCCATCAAGAAAAGTTTTAACTCTAGACTGATCATTTTCACTAAGTGCTTCGAACTCCTCTTTAATCCACTTCAAACATTTAGCTTGGTAAGGAAAGGCTTTTTGTGTCCACAAAGACCCATCAATTTCTGCTTCCCATATTTCCTCGCCCTTAATAATTGCATCTGCATTTGCTATTAAAGCTGGAACATACATCCTACCAAACTCTTTCATAATTTCTTTTAAAGAAGTGGGGCTTTCCTCAAGAGGAGTCCAGTTACTATTCTCAACATCATGACCAGATAAGTCAGCCATTACATCTTGCCAAGAAACAAGCCTTAATGCGGTATCGTAAGCAATTTTTCTTGATGTAGGATCAAAACCAATGAGCTGGGTTAATTGTCCATATATAGCAAAATCAGCAGAAGAGGGCTTTTCACCAAAAAGAAATTTACTAATAGATAAATGATCATCCATCAATTTTAAGAATCTTTTATAACTAGAATCGATTAAATCAGCTGTTGTATCATTTGAACCTACAACCCATAACCTTCCAGTCTGTCTATCATGAACATATTTTTTTGCATCCTTAAGTATTTCATCAGGCATATTCACAGCAAGATCGCTCAATGGAAGGACGGTTGATGCATTATCAGCATCTTCATCAAAATACCATCTGTAATGGAACATATATTTAGTAACCCATTCATCACCAAAATCTTCTAATAAATAATTTATGAACGATAAAGCAGGGTCCTCAGGTAATAATTTTCTATCTGAATACTCGTTTTCAAATCTTCTAATGATAGGGGTGGTATCAGTAGTTGCTTTTAATTTTCCACTTTCATCTTCTAAAAGCAGAGTAGGAAGTAAAATAGGTTTTGGTGGCTCTATTCCTTCTAGTCTGCTTAATCTTCCTGAAACATCACCCATAAAAACTTCATAGGCAATATGACGATACCTCAAAATAGAGATCATTTTCTGTGTATAAGGTGAGGCAGGGGCTCCAAAAACTTTTATCTTTTTTGTCATTATTTCTCCTATTTTTATTTGAATAATGTATTAGTTAGACCAATAAATATATTCGTCACCTTCTTCGTATTCTTTTCCATCATATTTGTCGATCATTATTGGAGCATCATATGATGAAGGGAATAAAGGATTTTTTTGTTCTGAATTAAACTTGGCTAAAAGCTCTTCGATTTCCTTTACTATTAAAGGATGACTCTGAAGTAGATTATTTTTTTCTGTTGGATCCGCTGAAGTATCAAATAACCATCTAAAATTTTCATTTTTACTAATTATATATTTCCAGTTTTCATGAAGAACTGCTTGATGATTTCCAGATCGCCAAAAAAGTGTCTTGTGAGGCTTGGAAGAGCTATTATTATTATTTATGAAGGGTAGTAAATCTACACCATCTATTTTATTAGATAATTCAATACCCGCAGCCTTTGCAATAGTAGGAAAAATATCAAAATGATGAACAGCATTGTCTGATTTTTTTCCTGGATTAATTTTATCTGGCCAACTGATAATATAAGGTACTCTTATTCCGCCCTCAAAGAAACTAATCTTCCAACCTCTATAGGGCTTATTGATATTATCCAATTCAATATAATTGGCGCCACCATTATCACTAGTAAATATAATTAAAGTCTTACCATATATATCTAATTCTTTGAGCTTTTCAATAATCTTTCTAACACTCCTATCTAAAGCATTTATCATTCCTGAGTAAACTTGAAGATTATGACCGTGCATATGACTCATTTGTTCATAATCGCTTCTTAGTGCTTGGAGTGGATTATGAATTGCCCAATGACTGAGATATAAAAAGAAAGGTCTATTTCTATTATTTTCAATTACTTTTAATGCTTCATCAGTATAGTAATCTGTAACATATTTATCAGGCGCAAATATCTCACCTTCATTAAAAGTTGCGGAATATTGACCATTACTCCACACCATTTTATCAATTCTTGTATCAAATTTTGCGTTTACAACATCAGGATGATTCTCAGGCAAATAGAGGGGCCCAACTAAACCTAGAGAGTCTTGAAAGCCTTGATTCAGTGGATCCATGCCATAAGCATGACCAAGGTGCCATTTTCCAATATGAGCTGTGTAATATCCAGCATCTTTTAAAACTTCTGCTATGGTTATTTGTTCTGTTGGCATTCCCTGTTCCATAAAAGGCGGCATTTTTGAAACCACCTCTCGGTCAATCCTTTGTTTCAATTCAAAATTATCTTCTTCGGCAAGCCAACCCAGAACTGTTCTGCCTAAAGAAGGTATTGGGGTAAATTCATAGCCAAATCTAGTTGGGTATTTCCCAGTCATTATCGATGCTCTAGATGGAGCGCAAGTTGCATTAGCGGCATAACCTCTAGTAAATACAATTCCACTTTTTGCTAGTGCATCAATATTTTTAGTTTGAAGGGTTCCATCAGCTGCTCCGCCATTATGAAGAGATATATCGTTATAACCCATATCATCTGCCAGGATTAAAATTATATTTGGTCTATTATCATCAACTGGTGTATCTGGACCTTTAGACCAAGTGGTTGGTATATTTTCTTGAATGGTAACATTTGATATTTTGGGTATAGCCCATACAAGAATATTTACTTTATATTCCCAGGCAACAAAACCAGAAACTATTAACACCATTAAAGAAACCATGAGTTTTTTAGCCATCACTTAGCTCCACAATGATTCCTTCATTTGGATTAATATCTCCACTAACAAATTTTTCATAAGTTGATATAAAGTTTTCGAGTCCTGCAATTTTTTTTACTTGCATCCAATCAGTGCTTTGATTAGATCTAGTTTTCATAAATTCATTTGTCTTTTGGTTATAGCCTTCATGACCCCAGTCTTTAACTCGCTTTTGAATATGAGCTGGAGCAAAAAAGAATTCTGTTCTTTCTCTAAGCATGGCCTGACCAAGAGCATCTTCAGCGGTAACCTCATTGTCCCAATGAGTCATCCCAACTGTTAGGCATTTAAGCATTTTGTCACCAAGTGACCCATGAAGAGTGCCAAGAATCTCGCGGCTTCCTGCCATATCAACCATTACAGACTTAAGATTAAAATTTATATCTGATAGGCAATCATACGTAATCACCTCATCATAACAACCCAAGTTTTTAACAAAATCTAGATTCTTTTTAGAAGTAAGACCTAATATTGATGGAGCATTAGCAGCTTCTTGAAGCCCCTGTGCAACACCAATTGCAGTCTTGCTTGATGCACTGACTATAATAATTTGATCAGCACTGAAATAGCCCTCATCTTCCAAAGCATCACATATACAAAAAGATGTTATATGCAATGGAAATAATAATGATCTAATGTCATCTAATGAGTTATCGTAATTAACGTCCCCAGACAATCTTAAATAGTTGTTATATACCGCTGGGAGGTCTTTACGATGTTCTTTGCCTTCTGCAAATCCTTGATTGGTAATTTTGATAGGTTTTAAATTCAAGATATCACCTGGAGGAAAATACCCAAACAATCTTTCTCCAGCAATTAATTCTTTGACATTTGATTTAATGATTTTTGCAAATCCCCATACTGGTATGCAACCCCATTCATTATTAGCATCTTCGGTTGTTTTGAAGAATTGCCAATAACCTATCGTGTCACCAGCTACTCCATACGTAACATTGTTTGAAGTGAAAGCAAAACTTTCTATTGATACTGAAATTTCTTCTTCTTGAATATCATAGTTTTTTGTTTGAACGATCCTAGTTTTTGAAAGATCATTCTTTAATGTTTGTAGTTGTTTCAAAATTATTTTTCTTTAACTTCTATATTAAGTTGTCCTGCAAGCCCTGCTACTCTATGTTTATTACTTTCTAAATAGTCAGGATCTGTTACCATTTTGAGCATTGCTTTCCTGCTTGGATATCGCGCTATAGCCACGGAATCCCAAAGCTCTTCCACCTCTCCAAGCATTAAACGACTTATAGAGCCCCCAAAAGACCATTCACCACCAACTTTTTTTAAATGTCCCATTACTTCTTTGCCATATATTGCATATGCTTGCTCGCCAGTTAGATTAGTATCTCTACCGTCTTCGTATTCAGCTTTTTCTTTAAACTTCAAAAGATTAATCATGGCGATTGGTGTTTCATTGTCACCCTCGAGAAATCCTTCCATTTGTTCTTTGGTGGGATGAACGCTATTTTTATATTTCATTTATTCTCCTAAAGTTATTGCCTTTTGGAATGCTGGTCTTGCTTCAATACGAGCTACATAATTTTTTATATGCTCCATCTCATCAGGAACACATCCCAATCTATTAGCCATAAAGCACGAATGACCAAGCATGGTATCAGCTGCAGAAAAATTACCAACTAAGTAATCTTTGTCTGCAAGGTTTTTATTAACGGGACCAAGAGATTTAGTTATCAGATTTTGTGCTTGCTTTAGAACATTCTCATCTCTTCTGTCTGGTGGTAAAAGAATTGTTTGAACTACGACCTGGTTCATAGGAGGCATAACCATTCCCTCACAGTAATGAAACCATTGCAGATAATATGGAAACTCTTCAGAGTCTGAATCAGGCTTAAGACCACCATCTTTATGACGCTCAAGAATATATTGAATAATTGCTCCAGATTCAAATATGGAAATATCACCATCTTCAAGAACTGGCACTCTGCCCAATGCATGTCTAGATCTATGTTCCGGTGATTTCAAACCCCCTTTTGTAAAAGGTAAGATATCCACATCATAATCTAATCCTAATTCTTCTAGCAGCCAAACCACTCTTCCAGCCCTAGTCCCAGGTGTAAAATAAACTTTTAACATAAAATTTCCCCCTTATTTTTTTACCATTTTTTGTGCGTTTTTTATAAATTCTTTTTCATCTTTTTCATTTTTTAAAATACTTTCTCTATCTGCTGGCACTTTAGTTCCCTTAATCATCCCTGGCTGTTCATACATTCTATTTTTCCAATCTTCTAAATGAGTTAGCCCATCAATTGATACACCCGACCAATTATGGGTTCTAACCCAGCACCAATTAGCAATATCTGCAATCGAATATTCTCCTGCCAGCCATTCATTGTCAGCTAAATGAGTATCTAAAACTTCAAAAAGACGCCTTGATTCATTTTGATATCTATCTATAGCTGGCTGAATTTTTTCAGGAAAATATCTAAAAAAAACATTTGCTTGACCCATCATTGGACCGACACCACCCATTTGAAACATAAGCCATTCAGTTACTTTTGCTCTTCCTTTATCATCACTTGGGATAAGCTTTCCTGCCTTTTCTGCAAGATAAAGCATTATTGCACCAGACTCAAAGATCGAAAGGTCATCATTATCAGTATCAACAATAGCTGGAATTCTGCCATTAGGACTAATCTTTAAAAATTCTGGCTTTTTTTGCTCACCTTCAGCAAGGTTTACTGAATGAACTTCGTAGGGCATCTCTAATGCCTCCAATAAGCATGAGACTTTATGTCCGTTTGGTGTCGAAGCTGTGTATAAATGAATCATAAAAAATTACCCTTTAATAAAATCAATTAATATCTTAGATAGTGGTTCTGCTTTAGTCCATTGAAAAAAATGACCTCCACCAATATGAGGAGCACTTTTTGCATTTGGAGCCATTCTCAGAACATCTCTCTCAGCACCATTTGTTACAGGATCATTACCTGCAAAAACAGCTAAAAAAGGTTTATTGGAGGTTTTAAAAAACTCTCTTGCTTTTCTCTGAGCATCTAAAGACTGGTCAGGTATCATTGGAACTTGGCTTGGCATTGCCCTTGGACCCATTTTATATGATGGGTTGGGGAAGGGTGCTTCATAAGCTTTCATCAAATCAGTATAGAACGGTGAAATTTTTTCTAGTCCTATTTTTTGTAACAGAATATGGATATATGCCTTGACCGGAGATTTCCTAAACTGACTCTCCATTTGAAAGGAGTTAATTAAACCAATTGGAAGATTTTTTGAATCCCAGGTAAATTTTTGCCAGTACATAAATTTTGTTGCCATATGTTTATTTTTATCCATTTTGCTAACTTCTTTGGTCATTCCAAAGAAGCTTATCTTTTTATTTGATGTCCTAAACTCATTTACTTCATCTATAACTTCTTGAGGGGCATTAGGGTTATACGGAAGACCCGTATTACCCATAGCGATTTTTATAAATCTATCTGGATCTGCAGCCACCATTCTCAAACCAATTAATCCCCCCCAATCTTGTCCAAAAAAAGTTAAATTTTGAAAATCATTTTTCTTTAACCACTCTCCCATCCAATCAACTTGATTTTGATAAGAATAGTCTTCTCTGGCAGCTGGCTTATCTGACTTACCGTAACCAACTAAGTCAGGAGCTATAACTCTTATTCCTGCTTCGGTTAGAAATGGAATCATTCTGGCATAAAGATAGCTCCATACCGGTTGGCCATGCATAGCAAGCAAAATGGGACCATCTTTAGGGCCTTCATCAATATGATGAACTCTTACGATAGTTCCATCTTTAGTTTCTATATTTGTATAAACCGGCTCAAAAGGATAATCTTTGATATCCTCAAAGCATGAATCCGGTGTTCTTAGAACTTTCATTTATTTTTTCTACTCCCTACTAGATTAAAAAGTCTAATATAAAAATTATAGACTTCATATAACAAAAATAAGCTTATATATTGATTATATTTAATCACCCGTAGTATATTGTGCTCATATTTAAACAATGAGATTAACTTACAATGCTGGATTGGGGAAATTTAGAATATTTTATTTCATGTGCAAATCATGGCACTTTGAGTGGCTGTGCTAAAGAAATGGGCGTTAACCACTCTACTGTTTCCAGGAAAATTGAAAAACTTGAAAAAGAATTAGCCATCAAATTATTTGAGAGAAGAAATTCAGGGTATGCGTTAACAGTTCACGGTAAAGATTTATACAAAGAAGTTCAAAAAATTGATTTTAAAATCTCAGCATTAAAAGAAAGATTTATACCTAATCCTGATTTAATGGATGGCAAACTCGTTATTTATAAACAAGGTGAGGGTGGTAACAATATGACTAATATTATTACCAAGCTTAGAAAAAATTTCCCCAATCTCAATATTCATGTAATGAATCATTCTGATTCAAGTGAGCTGACTACAGAAATGTATGACATTGGGTTTATAGGAACTACTAATCCGCCTGAAGATTCAATAGCAACTTTATTAGGTGAACTCAATATGCATATTTATGGCACCAAAGAATACTTGAAGAAAATTAAAAATACTGATGATTTTGAATGGGTAACTTATAAAAGAAAAGATCAGGCAGATACTAATTTCGTAGTAAATAGTTTTTTTCAAAATCCAAATATAATAATTTCTTCAAACTCATACCAAGATGCACATGCATTTGTATCATCAGGTAACGGTGTTACTTTCTTAACGGATTTGGATGGTGATAATGATCCGAGATTAATACCATTTAATAAAAAAGAATACTCATTCAAAATCGGATTCTATCTTATTCAACATGAACTCTCGCGATCAAACCCTATTGTTCGAGCTGTAAAGCAAACTA
>CACDVW010000023.1 GCA_902556355.1 uncultured SAR86 cluster bacterium | reverse complement strand
GGTACTGAACCCCTCAGCTTAGGGGTGCCATCCACCATGCCAATTTTAGAAAAATGTGTTTCTTCATTATATGATCCACCAGCTACATGACTATCGCTAGAACCAATAAGACCAAATTTATATGGATTAACAATTCCTTTTTCTTCAATTGCAAGACCTCTTAAGTATGCATTTCTTACATATGAACCCTTAATATTTTTCATTTCATTTGATGGATACCTGGGTGGTGTAGCGGTTTCAAATGAGGCCCATTCATCGTTTTTTGAAATTAATGGATGAGTTTCAGAGGTTCCTTTGGCTTGAGTTATTTCAACCAATGGTTCGTTTAACAACCTATTAGATGTATATGCATCATCAATTGGCCCGCCATTAAAATCATTATTAGAAAAAGCAGAGCCACCAGAAATATTTGAGTTATGAGGAATAGCTAAACTATCAACACCATTTTCTCTAAGAACATTCATCCATTGCCATAATGGCTCAGGGTTCATGCTATCAAGTCTAGAAAATATTTTATCGGGAAGATTTTTAGTGTCTTCAAATATCACATTACGATGAAGATAATTATTGTATAAGTCTTCAGACGAAGTATATTCATATCCTGCAAAGGTTGTAAAAATACCAGGCTTATATGCATCATCAGCAGCCTTTATTGTTTCTTGCCAAACACTTTTTTGAACATTATCTATAAGGTCATTATCAATTGTGCCATTTCTAATACCTTCAAGGGTTGTTCTAGCAAAATCCGTAAACAATCCACCTCTTTTAAAAACTTCTAAAAACCCATCAGGTCTAGATTCATTTAAATTATGGACTGGCTTTGTATACTCATACTTAGAAAACAAAGAGTTAGTGTCTGCAGCAGTTGGTAAAAGTCCTAGAAAAAAACCATGATCAGTAACCGCATAAAAATCAAGCGGTCTTCTCAGCTGTATATCGTAACCTGTTGGATGAGGAATTGACTCTCCTTGAGCAAATTTATAAGCCATTTCAGGATCACTTAAAGATCCGAATGTGTATGCATCAAATGAATTTGAAGTATGTATGTGCAGATCACCGAAATATGCATTTTTATTTGGATTAGGCGAAGATAAAGAATCAGTGCCCAATAAATCAGCTACCTGATAATAAGAATCATCTAATGAGGTTTGGATTTGTTGTTCTTTATCTACATCAAGAATAAACAAACCATAGAAAATAAAGCCACCAAGGAAAAAGATTAATATTAATAAAACTCCTAGAATCTTTTTTATCATTTAGTTATCTTGTTTATTTTCCATTTCTTTTTTTTTAAAATTAGCCTTCAGATAGAATTGTAGACTTTACTGATTTTCCTCGAAGAGCCCAAATAAATCTTGCAGCTTTAAAGAAAAATAACCTTACAGTTCTATCAAAGAATGATATTTTCTCAATACCTTTCTTAACTTCGCAGACTTGCTTACCTCTAATTACTTTACCTGGAAGGATGCCTGTTGATTTACCATTTCTACTAACAACATTACCAGATTTAATGGTTGCTACATAACCTGTTGCATCTTGAACTAGTCGTCTTCCACCAAGGGGGGAGATCATAAATCATTTTTGGATGACTAACATTTAGCTTATCCAAATCAATAATATTTATATCAGCGAGCATACCTTGTTTGATTTCACCGCGATCAAATAATCCATAGGTTTCTGCAGTATCCTTTGTTTGTTTACGAATTAATAATTCAAGAGGAAATTTTTTACCAGCTTTTCTATCTCTTCCCCAGTGAGATATATTAGTTGTTGGCATGCTGGCATCACAGATTAAAGCACAATGAGCTCCTCCATCACTTCCACCGGCCACAGATGATTTGAGTTTATAAAGACGCTCAACAAAATCAAGTTTATAGTTTTCATAAGGTGTGAAACATGCATAAATTAAATTAGTGCCATTGTTTTTTAGCATCTCATCAAACATAACTTCTAATTCTGAAATACCATTTTTTGATGCTATATAAGAGATACTATGCTCTTTAGATGGCTCATAATTTGGAGGACTGCCTAAAATAAACTGAGTATCATAATTAGCTGTTAACTTATCGAGTATATCTATATCTTTAATTAGCTCTTCTTCTTTTTTAAAATTCAACTTATCTTTAAGCCTCTTTCGAAGCTCCCCATCTAAATCTGGCTCTTGAGATAATAGTTTAGATTTAAACTCAGGATCTTTCATAATCTGATACCTTTCTTCTAGGGAAAGATGAGCAATTTCTTTGTATGCTGGATGTCTTATAAATGGGTGTAATGAGCTTTCGAAGCCAAACATTAAACCTACATTTCTTCCAGGAAACTGTGGGCGTATGTTTTTACCTTTTAAAAATTGTTCCTCAGCATATAAGATTGTTTTTACAGCATCGCCGCTAACTTGAGCAAAAGTTAGTCCACAATCACTCTTATCAATATATTCTTTCATCCAAGACATCTCTATTTCTTTGTCTAACCAATCAGATACGATCTCCATGGTGCCCTCTCCGGCTTTATCAATAGCAAATGCTAATTCCCTCATCTCAGCTGAACTTGCTTCAGTTCCAGGTACATACTTGCCATATATGTCTCTATGTATAATTGTTCTTGAAGTACTAAATCCTAATGCACCAGCCTCAATTGCCTCTGTAACGAGTTCAGACATTTTGCCTATTTCTTCTTTAGACGCATCAACTTGATTTTGACATCTCTCATATCCCATCACATAACTTCTTACTGGTCCGTGAGCAATCATAAATCCTAAGTCCATAACAAATTCTTTCTTTTCAATAGCATCTAAAAACTCAGGGAATGTCTCCCAATTCCAATCAACACCTTCATGTAATGCTGAGCCTGGAATATCTTCTACTCCCTCCATCAGCTGTACTAGAAAATTTTCATCTCCAGGTTTGACGGGAGCAAAACCAACACCACAGTTACCCATAACTACTGACGTAACCCCATGCCAACTAGAGGGCGTAATATAAGGATCCCAACAAACCTGACCGTCATAATGTGTATGAATATCAACCCATCCAGGTGTTACCAGGTTACCCTTTGCATCAATTTCCTCTATCCCTGATTGTTCAATCTTTCCAATCTTTGATATTTTTTCACCGTCAATAGCCACATCGCCATAAAAAGCTTTATTGCCCGAACCATCGATAATTGTTCCATTTCTAATTACAAGATCATGCATAATATTTTTCTATTTGTAGCTTCTAAAATATATTAAAAAGTATTTCTTAAGCATTTTAATTTCAGTTCATTATAAATTGAGTGATAGATTATCAATAATGATCATATATAAGAGAGATATTTTAATTCATAATAGAGATGTTTTAATTCATAGATATTTTTTATGATTGCAAATGTTTAATACATTACATAGACATAGAAACTTAAATCTTGTAGTAGAGAAACTATTAGATATATCAAGGGAGTCAGGTTTTTCAACAGATGATATTGTCAAACATGCGAAAATAGATTTATCTAAGCCATTACAAGAAGTTGAGACACCTAGAATCATTGAGTGCATCTATAACTATACAAAAGATGAAGCTTTGATGATTAAGCTGGGTCAAAGATTAGACATAACCTTTTTTGGGTCTTTTGGTTTTGCTCTAATGAGTTGCTCAAATTTTAAAGCAGTAAATAAATTAATAAATCGATATCGATTATTGCTTGGTAGTGGATTGAATTTAAACATATCCTATGATTCACATAAGTCTAAGTCCACTCTTAGGGTTTCAATAGGTATTTTAAAAAATCTCCAAAAAAGATTAATAACAGAATTAGTCATATCTCAGTCAATTTATCTTATTAAAGTTATCACTAATAATGATAAATTAAATTTCAAAGTAACTTTTCAACATGAAGGAGTTAACAATAAAGAACTTTATGAATCGATACTTAAGTGTGATGTTGAATTTAATCAATTACATAATGATTTAACTATACCTGATTTAAGCGAGGAGAAACTAATCTCTGCAAACTCTGCTGTGCATATTATTTATGAAGAACAATGTGAAGAACTTTTACGAGATTTAAACAAAATAGAGAACTTCTCAGCTGCAGTAAGAAGAATTTTACTTCAAGCAGGAGATGATTTACCTGATATAAAAGAAGTTGCCTTCAAACTTCACACTAGTGAAAGTACTCTTAGAAGAAGATTAAAAGATGAATCTTCAAGTTATAGAATTATTTGCGATGAAGTAAGAGATGTTTTAGCAAAAAAATATCTTACTACAACTAATTTAACTATATCAGATATAGCCATGTTACTAAATTATAGTGAAGCGGCTAGTTTTAGAAGAGCTTTTGTAAGATGGAATAAGGTTACTCCAAACGATTATCGTCATTCTAATAGCTAAAAGAATATAATAGTGTTTATGCGCCTGTAGCTCAGCTGGATAGAGTACTTGGCTTCGAACCAAGGGGTCGGGAGTTCGAATCTTCCCGGGCGCACCATATAAAAAACCCCTCATTAGAGGGGTTTGAGTATCAATGATGCCGGGGAGCTACATGTCTAGCAATATCATTGAAAACTAGTAATTAACAGTAAAGCTTATACCAGTTGTTCTTGGTGGTCCGCTAAACCACGATATAGTTCCAAGAGTTGTTGTTATATCACCGAAGGAAGCATATCTATATTCTTCATCAGTTAGGTTATCAACAAAGAAGCTTACCTGAGCTTTTTCACTTATCATTAAGTTTATATTTAAATTAGCAAGTGTGTATTCAGGATTTGTAATTTGATTAGGTCCACCATTGGCAGCACAACCTTCATATAGTGGTATAGGGCCACAATTTAAAGGGTTCTCTGACATAATGTCATCTCCGACTGTATTGGTCCTTAATACGGTAACTGCAGGTATTTTTCCAATCATACCTCTGTGTGTAAGTGAAATATTACTCGAATCATTTTGACCGCTAACATTGTATTCCAGATCCGATGCAGGATTATCACCCTCAACATGGCCAACTGAAACAGCTAAAACTAATGATTCAGTTAAGTCATATGAAATATCAAATTCATATCCTGACATTTCTACGGTAGGTTGTATGGTATTTATAACAGTTGATTGTCCATTTGCATCAATAGCTGATGAGACTACTGATTTATTAGAAAAATCTTGATCGAATACAGCAGCACTCAATCTTAGCCTTCCATCCATAAATGAAGATTTGGTACCAAACTCAACTACTTCGGTTGTTTCAGCTTCAAGAGTTTTTGCTCCAACTCCTAAAACTGAATTATTAGTATTTCCTGGCATATAGCCCTCACTATATGAGGCATAAATCATATTCCCATTATCAAATGTATAGTCAGCGATAAATCTCATTGAATCATTTTCATAGGTTCTCTCGATTGAACAATACCCTGTGCCTCCGGTAAGAGGATTTGAGAATGAGCCATAAATAGGATCACATTTTGATGCATGATATCTTGCTCCAGGAGTTGGGGCAAAAGAAATTTCCCAAGCATCCTTTCCAGCATCCATATATGGAGCTGTTAGATTTGCAAGTCCGATTAATGCAGGGTTTATATTTCTTAAAGCAAAAGCATGATAAACAGGATTCAAATTCATTCCACCCTCAGGATAAACAGCTCTTATATCAATACCTTTTATATCTTCAGATGATCTATAACCTAAAGTAAGGTTAACACTATCAGTTAAAGAATATACAACTTCACCATATACAGCTTCAGATATCGCACTTGAATGAACATATTCAACACCACTTGAGTTTTGAAATAGAGCTACCTTTGCAATATCAGCTATATTTATAGGAAGTCCAACCAACGGGGCTGGTGCCTGGCCTGGACCAATTAGTTGTGATGAAGCTTCAAAGCCAGCCGCACGAATTGTTGGGTTGACCATATTGCCATCAACATCAGATTCAAAATAACCAAAAGCATATTGAAGTTTACCTTCCATAGCCAGTCCATTAAATCTAATTTCTGTAGTTGAGCCATCTGTATCCTGAACTCTTGGACCTACAAGAGTTATATCAGGAAAGTCATACCTACTAACTCCAGTTGCCCAACCTGTTTCCTGATCGTCATGTTTTGCAGTTGCATGAATAAATGTAAGAATGCTATCAGACCCAAGGTCATAAGTAAGTTTTAAAAGAGTCTTATCTAAATCTAAATACGAATCACCAAAAGTAGAATCATGATATGAATCATAATGACCTGTAGCATTACAATCCTCAACAGCTCTAGTTTTCATATCATTTGGTATAAAGTTTAATGCCGGTCCACCAGCTAACATTGGTGAATTTGTATAGACTTCACAGTTAGCATAAACAGCAGTCCCAGATGAATCAAACATAGAATATGTATACAAAAGATTTAAATCTTCAGTAATATCTACTGAGAGCATTGCTCTAAATGTCTCATTATCAATAATGCCGCCATCATCACCGAAACCATCAAGGTTGTTTATATAACCGTCTTGTTTTTTTGTAATTCCAACAACCCTCAAGGCTGCATTAGAAGTTAGAGGTAAATTCACCATTGCTGACACAGAATTCAGATTTCTTTGCCCCATAGAAACTTTCACTGTGCTATCAAATTCACCAACAACTGGTAAATTATTGTTAACTAAAATTGCACCAGATGATGTGTTTTTTCCAAAAAGTGTTCCTTGTGGCCCTTTTAGAACTTGAAGATTAGCAACATCAAAAAGATCAAATAAAGATCCTTGAGGCCTAATCATATATGCATCATCAACATATAAAGCAATTTTATTATCCCATTGGATGGCTCCTCTAGATGAGCCCATTCCTCTTACACTTACGTTAGCAACACTTTGATTGTTTGCAGATTTTTGAAAATTAATATTAGAAACAATACTTGGAAGGTTTTCCATATTGGTTATACCTTTCTCTTCTAAGTCTAATCCTGTAAAAGCACTGATTGCTATTGGAACATCAGTTACAGATTCTTCCGTTCTTCTTGCTGTAGTAATCACTTCTTCTATTGCATCCGCTGATTCAGATGATGAATCTTGTGCTTGAATGGTAAATATTGATAATGAAAGAACTACAAAAAATAGTCGATTAAGTCTAAATTTTAACATCATTAAATTCCCCCCTAATGATTAACAGCTTAAAGTTATCACTAATCAGCCTTTTGATAGGGATATAAACATTCATATATAGGGATTTTTAACTTCAATATTTATTAGAAATATATATAAATATGTTAAGTTTTTTAATTGATAGGATCAATTGGGCCATTGGATGAAGCCCATTCTGCAAAACCACCAAGGTTTAAAACTTTTTTATAACCATGTTTAATTAGCTTATGTCCAACTAAGGCTGATCTTAGTCCTACTGCACAATAAACCAAAATAGTTACATCGTCATTGTTATTTAGATGATTCTTTATTAATGAATGATCAAAATTAGCATCAATTATGCTTTTGGGTATATTAACTGCATTTTTAATCAATCCTGTTGCTTCTATCTCAGAGGTCTCTCGAACATCTATTATTAAAGTATCCACTGTAGAGATCATATTATTTGCTTCTTCAAAAGACAGTCTTGGAACATGGTCATTGGCTTCTTGGAGTAATTTTTGAATATCTGTTTCGTTCATAACTAAACTTTAGTATTTACAGAATTAACATACCCTTTTTTATTTGAATTAGAAAGATAAATACCAATTAGCACAACAAGGCATCCAATGATAATAGTTGACGTTATAACTTCATCTAAAAATATAGCGCCCCAAATAATACCAAAGACAGGAAGAAAATATGCAACAGTCGATGTTTTCACAGCACCAATCTTATCAATTAATCTTACATATCCTATAAAACCTAAACCGGTTGAAATAGCTCCAAGCCATATAGTAGATGATATGGCCGCTGCTGAAGGCACTGCTGCTGGGAGGTAAAAAATAGTTACAGGTAACATAATTACAGCACTAAATATAATCGACCAACCTATCAAAACCATCTTATTAGCATTAACAGAATTTTTTTGTATATATACTGTAGAAAACGAATAGAAAAAAGCAGCAAGTAAGGCAGACAAGCTTGAAATTAAAGTGGTATTAGAATTTTGAGGATTCACAAGGATGAATACACCAATAAAACCAATTACTAAACCACATAATTGTTTTAGGGTAACATCCTCACCTATCCACAGATAAGCAATCATCATGGTATTAAATGCAGTAGTTGCATTTAATATGGCTAATATATTTGAGTCAGCACCAAAACTTGCATATGAAAATAAAGTAAAAGGAATAGCATTGTTCATTACCGCTAAAACCAAAACTTGTTTCCATATTGGTTTTAGAAGATGAATATATTTATTTCTTAAAAGAATGGGTAAGAAAATTAAGGAAGCTATTATTAATCTTGAGTTAACTAAAGCAACAGGTCCAAACTCAGGAGTGGCAACTTTAATAAACATGAAAGCGCTTCCCCAAAGAGCGCCTAAAAAAGTTAATAGTATCCAGTATCTTACTTCCATATTAAAAAGATAAAAAAACCCCCAAGTAAACTTGGGGGTTATAAAGATCTAGTTTAATTGCAACTGCAATTTAGAACTAGTCGAAAACTTACAGATTACCTCGTGTCAAAAGGTGAATCCTCCGTTTCCTGTTATTAAATAAATACTAATAGGACCACCTCCATGTTCAGGGTAATAATATAAATGCTAAACAGTCCCCTTAAAAAACCACTTAACAAGACACCCTCTTAAATTATATACAGAAAAAAACCTAAATAAAGAAATTTTTTTTATTAAAATTAGAATGAAAATTCCATTTGAGCCTTTGGCTCAATAGAGTCTGAAGTAACGACTTTATTATTAATTTCACTATTAATAAATTTATCTAGTTCATTAATATCATTATTAAAATATTCAAATGCTAAAGTTCTTTTAATTGAAGGTTTATCACATGATGAAAGATATCTTTCAATAATAGGATCTAGGTTATTTAATTTTATTACGTTATTCATAATGATTTTATTTTACTGTATAAATATACAGTATGCAATAAATATTTAGTCTTCGTGAACTTTATAAAGCCTTCTTTGTTGAAGTAAATTGAACAGCATCATTAAAAATATGATAAAAGCGACGGAACCAAGCACATCACCAATAAAAAATCTTGCAATTACTTCAACTCCAATATTCACTCCATTGATCATAGAAAGAATCAAGTTAGTAAATATAGAATTAAATAAAGCAGATATGATAATTACAAAAATAAGGAATTTGTAATTAGCAAAATTTACCTTTTTTAGAATGTTGTAATTGAAGGTAGAAACCCTAGACCACTTTACAATTTCTACAGCAACTACTATTGATAATAAGGATGAAATACTTGCAACAGTCCAGTAATCTAAATATTGATCACCCCATACAAGTGTTGGCCCAGTTATTTCAGCTGCATAAAGTGCTGGTAGTGATCTTGCTCCAAAGAAACAATAGAATATAACTCTACAACCATGAGGTAAATAAACCAAGCTACCAATCCACCCTTTATCTAGAGTAACAAAAGTAATGGACGACCATAAGGTGTAAACAAGCATTGATGCAATATATGTAATAAGAGATACCTGAGTGAAATATTTCATATATTTATAAGTTTTTAAGATTAAACTAAACAGTTATTAAATCTAAAAAAACCTCTCTTCTGTCTGCGTGTGACTGAATAAGTCTGACCATTTTTTTATCCTCAAAACCTTTAATTGCCTTATAGACTGTAGATCTTGAAAAACCTGATGATTCTATTACATCAGAAATATTACATTTACCATTGTTATGAACTTCATAAGCAATGGTGTAGTAAATTTTTTTTTCTGTTTCATTAAATGCAACAAGATTTAAATCTCGATCGAGATTATGAAGCATCTGTAACAGGTTTGCTAATTGTTTAATATATGTGTTACTCATATACATAATATATAGTTGATTTTGTATATAAACAACTATTTAATGTGGTTATTTATTTTGTTGGGTAATCGTTAATTTTATAACTAAAAATGGCGGAGAGACGGGGATTCGAACCCCGGAACCAGTTACCCAGTTACTACCTTTCCAAGGTAGCGCAATCGACCACTCTGCCATCTCTCCGGAGAAAGCATTTTACATGATTTAGCAAAAAAAAAGCCCCATATGGGGCTTTAAAATATTTTTGATATATTTATTTAAAAGTTACTTCTTGTAAAACAACTAAATCAACTATTTCTCGCATATCATCATAACCACCAGCTATACCCTCTTGCTCTGATTCAGATATCTTTTTTCTCCATGCTTCAGTAAATTCATTATATTTTTCTTTATTTGGTCCCATAGCTGCTAGATTTTCATATCTTATTGTAAGGAATACATTTGGGTCTGTTCCTGCTGTATTAGCAGTATAAACACCGCATCCAATAATATGACCCAGTTCTTTTTGAATCTTACATGCATCTACCCAGGTTTTTTTTATTCCCATTAGATAATCATCTTTCATACCAGGTTTAACAGTTACGACAGTCATCTCAATGACTTCTTCACTAAGTTCATAATCGACCCATGGTTCTGCAGATACAAAAACCGGTAAGATTAATAGTGTTAAAAATATTTTTTTCATTTCCTCTCCTTTATTTAATATGAATAACTATCCTAACAAACTAAATTAATAATAAAAGTATGGGATTATGATTATTGATTAAATACTCTAAAATTTTTAAATATTAAAGTCTTTTTATTTGAGCGAATTGGATTAATGTCAATACCTCCTCTTCTCATAAATCTACCGCAAACCTCAAAACTAGAATCTGGGTATTTATCTATTAAGGCATGCAGCATATCTTCGATGCATTGCTCATGAAATTCACCCTTTTCTTTAAAAGAAATTAAATATGATTTGAGCCAACTTACCTCAATTTTTTGATCAGTACAGATATAAATATTTGCAAAATCTGGTTGAGATGTGACTGGGCAAATTGATCTGAAACCACTAAAACAAATAGGTAATTTAGGTTTAGTAAACTTTAAAGCTGTCTTATTTAAATTCAGAGATTTGGGTTCAAGAGAAAACTTTTTAATGAATTTAGCTTTAACTTCAGATTTGGTTAATCTGCTCAAATCTTTTGTTATTTTTATTAAAACATCTGCTTCATTTTCAAATTTCTTTTTATAAAAAGAATTTAAGTATAACTTTAGAGATTTAGATTCAACGGTTCTTGCAGACGATGCAGGTATAACTATTTCAACAACTTTCAATAAAGGATGTCTATTACTGTCTAAAAAACTAAACTCATATGCATTCCAATAATCGACGCCAGATATAGCCGATGATTGATTTTGTCTAACAATTGGATCAAGTATTTTAGATGATCCTGGAGAGTTTATTGAAGCCTTGTTATTACCTAAGAATTTTGTTTTCACTGTCTTATACCTGTTCCTGTTTTAAGAAAATATAAACATGCACTTGTTAAAACGCCAATAAATACCACAATCATTCCAAGAGAAAAAGTGATAGATACATCACTCACGCCTAGCATACCTTCTCTAAAAGTATTAACGACATAAAGCATTGGGTTTGCCATAGAGATAGACCTCCAAACATCTGGAAGAATATTGATAGAGTAAAAAACACCACCTAAATAAATTAAAGGTGTCAGTATAAAAGTTGGAATAATAGAAATATCATCAAAGCTATCTGCAAAGACAGCATTAATAAATCCCATCAATGAAAATAATATAGATGTTAAAAATAATACTGTTATTGTTAGCAAGGGATTGGCAACCGTGAAATCTGGATAAAATAACAAACTTACACCAAATACAATTATTCCAATTAACACTCCCCTGCACACCCCTCCAAGAACAAATCCAAGAAGAATGGTCCAATTAGGCATAGGTGAGATTAATAGCTCCTCAATTGATTTTTGAAATTTAACTGAATAAAAAGATGACACTACATTGTTATAAGAATTTGTTATAACTGAAAGCATAATTAATCCAGGTATCATGTATTGAATGTAATCAAAGCCGTCCATTGAACCAATTCTTGGCCCAATTAACGAACCAAATATTACGAAATACAAAGACATGGTAACTGCAGGTGGAACAAGAGTTTGGACCCATATTCTTAAGAACCTTCTTACCTCTTTAACAGTTAAAGTCCAAAGAGATACTGATACATTAAAATTAGTTTTCATTTGCATTAACCATTTCTATAAATAGCTCTTCAAGTCTATTTGCTTCATTCCTCATTGATTTTATTTTTATATTTAATTTTGTAAGTTCAGAAAAAAGAGCATTGATTGACCTATCCTTATTAACAGCAGCAACTAGAGTCAAAGGATCTTCTAGTTTTAATGGGAAGCCTTCAATCACTGGTGGTTCTTCAAGTGGTTGATCTAAATCAAAAACAAACCCCTGTACGTTAAGAGTTCCTAATAAATCCTTCATACTTGTATTTGCAACTATAGTTCCTTTATCGATGATGCCAATATTTCTACACAATTGTTCAGCCTCTTCAAGATAATGTGTAGTTAAAATAATAGTTGTTCCGTTCTTATTTATTTCTTTTAAAAAAGACCACATCTCTCTCCTTAATTCAATATCAACACCTGCTGTTGGCTCATCTAAAATCAAAAGCTGTGGTTCGTGAATTAATGCTTTTGCAATCATTAACCTTCTTTTATAACCACCTGATAAGGTTCTAGCTTGATCATTTCGCTTATCCCATAAGCTTAATCTTTTAAGAATATTTTCAACTTTAGGCATTGCAATGGACTTAGGTATTCCATAGAACCCAGCTTGGGTTACTACTATATCTAAAACCTTTTCAAATTGAGAGAAGTTAATTTCCTGAGATACAACACCCAGCATTGATTTTGCTTTATTTAAATCAGTATCTATAT
>CACDVW010000022.1 GCA_902556355.1 uncultured SAR86 cluster bacterium | reverse complement strand
TTTAGGCGTTTACATTGAGCTAGATAAAATCCCAAATTCTGATAAGTCTATGTCACCAATGGAAATTTGGTCGAATGAATCTCAAGAGCGATATGTTTTGGCCGTTCATCCAGATAACAAAGATGACTTTGAAGCAATCTGTAAAAGAGAGAGATGTGTTTATGCTTTTGTTGGTGTTACAACCGAAGAAAAGTCTGTAAAACTATATGATTCAAAAACTGAATCTTATCCAGTAAATGTACCTTTATCTATGTTATTTGGTGATTTACCGATTACGGACATGTCAGTAACTACCAATGAGATAGTTGAGACAAAAGAGGATGCTTCATCAAGTTATGAATTTGCTGATGCTCTTGTCAAAACTCTTCAGCATCCAACTGTCGCATCAAAATCATTCTTAATAACTATTGGAGATAGAACTGTTGGAGGAATGGTAGCAAGAGACCAGTTTGTTGGCCCTTATCAGGTTCCGGTTTCAGATTACTCAATGAGTTTACGATCATTTACATCAAATAGTGGTGAAGTCTTAACTGTTGGGGAAAAGCCAACCCTTGCTGTTAAGAACCCTGGTGCATCGATGCGCATGGCTGTTGCAGAGGCTTTAACTAATATGGTTGGAGTAAACATCAAAGGTCTTGATCAAGTTCAAGTATCTGCTAACTGGATGGCAGCTTCTGGAGAAGAAGTTGAAGACTTGGCTTTAAGAGAGGGCGTTGAATCACTTTCAAAGTGCTGCGTTGATTTAAATATTTCAGTTCCAGTAGGAAAAGATTCATTATCTATGAGAACTAAATGGGACGATGGTTCTGCAGAGAAGGTAGTAAAGAGTCCTCTTTCAGGAGTTATAACAGCTATGGCACCTGTAGCTGATGTAAGAAACTCTATAACACCTGAGTTGGATACTGATGCATCATCAAAATTGGTGCATGTGGCATTAAATGATAAAAAGCGATTAGCCCAATCCGTTTTTTCAGAAGTTACCCAATCTAATTTTAATGCGACACCTGATTTAGATGACGTTGTTTTATTTAAATCAATGTTTTCATCTATTCAAGAGATGATTTTGAATAAAAGAATACTAGCGCTTCACGATGTATCTGATGGAGGTCTAATAGTATCTCTTTTAGAAATGGCGTTCACAAAAAAGACTGGCTTAAATATTCAAATTGAAAATTTAAACCGAGAAGACTTGAATGATTTTTTCTTTGCAGAAGAAATAGGTTTGGTTTTACAAGTAGATGATTCTAATCTTAGTTCAGTTGTTGCAGAGCTTAAGTCCCTAGGATTATCAGCAAACATAGTTGCTTCAATTAAAGATGATGCAAAAATTACTATAAGTAATGAATCTGAAACTTTCTATGATGAGTCTGTTATTTCACTTGAAAAGCATTGGAGAGAAACAAGTCATGCAATTCAAGCATTAAGAGATAATCAATCAATTGCAGATTCAGAATTAGCTGTATTAAGTGATACAAATCATAAGGGATTATTTGCTAACGAATCTTTTGATGAAAAAGCATTAGATAGCCTTAATATTTCTTCTACCAAACCAAAGGTTGCCATTCTTAGAGAGCAAGGGGTAAACGGTCAGATGGAAATGGCAGCTGCTTTCACTTTAGCTGGATTTGATGCAGTTGATGTTCATATGCAAGACTTGCTTGATAATCGAGTCAATTTAAAAGATTTTAATGGTTTGGCAGCATGTGGCGGTTTTTCATACGGTGATGTTTTGGGTGCTGGCGGCGGTTGGTCAAAAACAATACTTTATAACAATGAAGTAAAAGATCAGTTTGAAACATTTTTTAATAATCCCTCAACTTTTACACTTGGAGTTTGCAATGGTTGCCAAATGGTCTCTAATTTAAAAGAGATAATTCCTGGGGCTGAGTATTGGCCAACATTTGAAAAAAACCTTTCAGATCAGTTTGAAGCCAGGCTTGCTCAGGTAAAAATTAAAAAGTCTGATTCAATTCTTCTATCTGGCATGGAAGATTGGAGTATGCCAATCGCCTCTGCTCATGGAGAGGGGCACGCAAAATTTGATGAAGAAAGTTATAAGAGCTTTTTGAATTCAAATCAAATTGCAATGAATTTTGTTGATTCAAATGGATCTAATACTGAGACTTATCCTCTTAATCCAAACGGTTCTAAAGATGGTGTTACAGGTATCACTGCCGCAAATGGAAGAGTGACAATAATGATGCCTCATCCGGAAAGAGTGTTCAGAAAATTACAGATGAGCTGGAGACCAAATCATTGGAAAGAGTTCTCTCCATGGATGCAAATCTTTATAAATGCTAAAAAATTTGTAGATTAATTCTATTTCCAAAGAGTTATATCTTCTTCTCTAAAAATAAAATCATTATTTTCACTATCTTCAATATAGTATTTTAGTGTCCTCTCAACTGTTGGAAATGCTAATTCATTCCAAAGAATTTCGTCTTTTGAAAAAAGTCTCACTTCCATACTTTCAGAGGTTGGGCCGAAGTTTTCGTCTAGTAAATCTGCAAGATAAAAAAGGTGCACTTGGTTTATATGTGGCAAGCTAAACATAGTGTATGGCATTATTACTTTTGCCTCAGAGCCTGTTTCTTCCATTGTTTCTCTTAAGGCACCAGCTTGCAGTGTCTCAGCATTTTCCATGAACCCTGCAGGCAATGTCCATAATCCTTTTCTTGGATGAATATTTCTTTTAGCCATTAAGATTTTTTTATCTCTAATACACAAGGCTCCAACAATCATATTAGGGTTGGTATAAAAAATTGTTTCACAGTCTTTGCAGCAATATCTTTTGTAGTGATCACCTTCTGGAATTTTAAATTCTAGATTTGAACTTCCGCAATTTGAACAATATTTCAATTTTTATATTCCTAAATAGTATAAGGTCGTTTAAGAAGTTAAACTGTACCTGATGTTAGACAGCATAAAGCAAAAGCTTGAAAAACTAAATCCTATTGAATCAACTTCTCTTAAAAAGGCTGGAGTCTTTATAGGTATTTTGTATCACGATGAGTACATAAATAACCCAGAAATAATCTTTACCCAAAGATCTACAAAACTTTCTACTCACTCAGGAGAGGTCAGTTTTCCAGGGGGTAAATGGGATGAGCAAGACAAAAATTTGTATGAAACAGCGTTGAGAGAATCAAATGAAGAAATAAATTTAAATACAGAGGATGTAGTTTTGGCTGGCTCATTAAACTATTTAGTTTCAAAACATAAAATTGAAGTAAATCCTTACGTAGGTCTGATAACAAAAAAACAGAATTTAGTAGATAACGATGAAATAGAAAAAATTTTTACGGTGCCGCTAGAATTTCTTACTGATAAAAAAAATGCCAAGCTTCATAAGATAGAAAGAAAGAATAGAAATGTAATAGTTCCAAGTTGGGTTTATAATGACCAAATAATTTGGGGCTTAACTGCAATGATTACTGCAGATTTCGTCAATACATGCTTTGACGCAGGTATTGAAGAGGATATAGATATTATTAGAGAACAATATGATTATTGAACTTGGTGAAAAAAAGCTTAAAACAGATGGTGAAGATTTTTTTATTGCACCAAGTGCAACAGTTATTGGTGATGTTCAACTTGCCAAAGATGCGAGTGTTTGGTTTAACGCAACAATAAGAGGCGACAATGAGCCAATAATTGTTGGAGAAGGATCAAATGTTCAAGACGGTTCAATTATTCATACTGATCCAGGATATAAATGCATTATTGGAAAACATGTTACCGTAGGGCACATGGTAATGCTTCACGGTTGTGAAATTGGAGATGGAAGTTTGATTGGTATTGGGTCTGTTGTTCTTAACGGAGCAAAAATAGGTAAAAACTGTATTATTGGAGCTAAAGCATTAGTTACTGAAGGTATGGAAATTCCAGACGGGTCAATGGTTCTTGGTATGCCTGGTAAAATCAAGAAAACCCTTAATGATGAGGAACAAAAAATGGTGTCACTTGGAGCACATCATTACATAGAAAATTATAAGAAATATAAGGACTTAGCTTCATACTAAAATGAAAACGAGTGATATAAGACAAGCTTTTCTAGACTTTTTTAATTCAAAAGATCATCAGGTTGTAGATTCTAGTCCGTTAATACCTGCTAATGATGAGACCCTTTTATTTACCAATGCTGGAATGGTTCAATTTAAAGATGTTTTTTTAGGAACTGATAAAAGAAAGTACTCAAGAGCAACAACATCACAAAGGTGTATTAGGGCTGGCGGAAAACACAATGATCTTGAAAATGTTGGCTATACATTAAGGCACCACACATTTTTTGAGATGTTAGGTAATTTTAGTTTTGGAGATTATTTTAAAGAAGATGCAATTAAATATGCTTGGGAATTCCTTACCGATGTTCTAAAGCTTGAAAAAGACAAACTATGGATTTCTGTATACAAGGATGATGATGAAGCAGAAAAAATTTGGATAGATGTCATAGGTGTAGACCCTTCAAGAATAGTCAGGCTTGGAGATGAAGATAATTTTTGGTCTATGGGTGATACAGGTCCATGTGGCCCATGCTCTGAAATTTATTATGATCACGGCGATCACATTGAGGGAACTCCGCCAGGTTCAGAAGGTGATGAGGGAGATAGATTCGTAGAAATATGGAATCTTGTATTCATGCAATTCAATAGAGATGATTCAGGCAATATGACGCCACTGCCCAAACCATCTGTTGATACAGGTATGGGTCTTGAAAGAATTGCTGCCGTAATGCAGGGAGTGAATTCAAATTATCAAACTGATTTATTTAAAGATTTAATTAGCGCATCAAACAGAGTTTTAGGTAATCAAGAAAGCGAATCTCATAAGGTTATATCTGATCATATTAGATCGGTGAGTTTTCTTATTGCTGACGGAATACTTCCTGAAAATGAAGGAAGAGGATATGTACTTAGAAGAATATTAAGAAGGGCCATTAGACACGGCTATAAGATGGGGGCAACAAAACCATTTTTATTCGAATTAGTTGATGATTTAGAAAAATTAATGAGCGAAGCATACCCATTAGTTAAAGAGAAAAAAGAACATATTGCGCAAACAATTAAAGATGAAGAAGTTAAGTTTTTTGAGACTCTCGAAAAGGGTATTGATATTCTTGAGACAGCCATTTCTAAACTTGATAATGAAATTATTCCTGGTGATGTTGTGTTTAAACTTCATGATACCTTTGGATTCCCATTTGATCTGACTGCTGATATCGCAAGAGAAAAAGGTTTAAAAATAGATGAAGATGGTTTCAACAAATCTATGGACCAACAAAAACAAACTTCAAAAGCAGGAAGCAGTTTTGTTTCTTCATTGCCTGCAGCTGCTGGTGTAGAGGAAACAGAATTTCTTGGTTATGAAACACTTGAATCTGAATCAAAAGTATTAGTCCTTTGGAGAGACCAAGATAGAGTTGATGAGGTCAGTGAATCTGATGAAGTATTTATTGCTTGCGAGAAGACTCCTTTTTATGCAGAGTCTGGAGGCCAAGTTGGTGATACAGGGAGGTTTATATCTGGAAACACAACTGGTACTATTTTAGATTGTAAAAAACAAGGAAAAGTGTTTTTACATAAGGCAATTATTGAGAAAGGATCTCTTAAAAATGGTGATGTTATTAGTATGAGTGTTGAAAAAGATAAAAGAGCAGCAACAGCTATTCATCATTCATCTACTCATTTGTTACATGCAGCTCTTCGAGAAGTTCTTGGTGATCACGTTCAGCAAAAAGGCTCATTAGTTGATGAATCAAAACTTAGATTTGATTTCTCACACCCAAAACCATTAACTAAAAATGAAATTTCATCCATAGAAGAGATTGTTAACAGAGAATTATTAAATAATGTTGAAGTTCAAACAGAAGTTATGAACCTTGATGATGCTATTAATTCAGGAGCTCAAGCATTATTTGGTGAGAAGTATGAAGATGAGGTGAGAGTTTTAACAATGGGAGAAAAATCCTTTTCTGTTGAGCTTTGCGGCGGAACACATGTTGAGAGAACTGGAGATATTGGCGTTTTTGTTATTGTAAATCAGTCAAGTGTAGCTTCTGGAATTAGAAGAATTGAGGCTATTGGTGGCAAACAAGCTCTTGAATATATTAATGAAGTCCGTGAAGTTACTGATTCCTTGCAAAGTAAATTAAATGTTCCTGCTGATGCGTTGCTAGAAAAAATTGAAGCTTTAATTGAAGAAAATAAAAAGCTGAAAAAATCAGGAGGCTCTCAACAAAACTCCGTTAAAGTAATTTTCTCAGAAACTTATGATGTTAATGATTGGCAATTACAGGTTGAGCAAGTTTCTACTGATGATAATAAGATTCTAAGAGGCTTAGTAGATAATAAAAAAGCTAGCCTTTCAAAAGGATGTGTTGTTTTACTGAATGCAATTGGTTCAAAAGTTGCTTTAGTCTCAGGCGTTACTGACAATTTAGTTGATCAACTTTCTGCCAAAGATGTTGTCTCATTGCTTTGTGAACAGTTGGGAGGTAAAGGTGGTGGAAGACCAGATTTTGCTCAAGGAGCTGGTGAAAGTAAAAATACTAATGAATTCGTGACTTCTATTTTAAATTCAGTAAAATCCCTCGCAAACTAAGAAAATATGTCTAATATCATTGTTCAAAAGTTTGGAGGAACCTCTGTTGGCTCAGAAGAGAGAATTGCTGCTGTTGCAAAAATTGTAAAAGAGGCCTCTAAAAATAATCCGATAGTAGTTGTTGTCTCTGCTATGAGCGGGGAAACTAACAGATTAATTAAATTAGCAAAAAGTTTTGGAGATAACCCAAGCAAAAGAGAATTTGATGCTCTTGTTTCTACGGGTGAAAAAGTAAGTGCTGCACTATTAGCTATGGCGTTACAACAAATTGATGTTTCAGCAAAATCTTATTCCGCTTCACAAATTTCAATGAAAACAACCGATAGCTACTCTAAAGCAAGAATTCTTGACGTAGATGGAAAAAAGATTCAAGAAACTTTGGATGCAGGTATTGTTCCTATCATTACTGGCTTTCAGGGTATTACAGAGTCCGGTGATGTTACAACCCTTGGAAGAGGTGGATCTGATACCACAGCAGTAGCTATTGCAGCTCAATTAGGTGCCGAAAGATGTGATATTTATACCGATGTTGATGGCATTTACACAACTGATCCTAGGGTAGTTCCTGAAGCTAAGAAGATAGATGTAATTACTATGGAAGAAATGCTTGAAATGGCTGGACAGGGTGCTAAAGTAATTCAGATTAGAGCAGTTGAGTTTGCAAATAAATATAATGTACCTGTCAGAGTTTTATCAAGTTTTGAGCCTGGTAATGGCACCCTAATATCTCTTGAGGAAAAAAATATGGAAAATGGTTTAGTTTCTGGAATAGCTTTTCAAAAGGACCAAGTGAAGTTTACCCTTCATGGAGTAAGTGATACTCCTGGAATGGCTTATGGTATTTTAGGTCCATTAAGTGATGCAAACATTGAAGTTGATGTCATAGTTCAGAACGTCAGTGTTAATGGAAAAACAGACTTTACATTTACTGTCTCAAAAGAAGATGAATCAATGGCTGCTGATGTTGTTAATGGCTTGAAGTCATCCCTAGAATTTGATGATTTGTTAATTGACTCAAGTATTGCTAAAGTTTCTCTAGTTGGTGTTGGTATGAGATCGCATGCTGGAATTGCTAGTACAGCATTTAAAGCTTTATCTGAAACTGGAATAAACATTCAAATGATAAGTACTTCAGAGATTAAAATAACAATTGTTATTGATGAAAATGAAACAGACACGGCTGTAACCTCACTCCATAAAGCATTTAATCTGGATAGTTAATATGTATGACTTAGTATTACAAAATTGCAAAATTGTTAATGAAAACAAAATAATTGAATCAGATATTGCAATTAAAAATAATAGAATTGAATTAATTAGTAACTCTATAGACTCTGAAACAAAGAAAACTGTTGATCTTAATGGAAAGTATGTATTGCCTGGACTAATTGATGATCAAGTTCACTTTAGAGAGCCAGGATTAACTCACAAAGGCGATATTGCAACAGAATCAAGAGCAGGTCTTGCTGGTGGTGTTACAAGTTATTTTGAAATGCCTAATGTCAATCCAACAACAACGACTAATGAAAATTTAAGTAAAAAATTTGATATAGCAAGCACAAAATCTTTATCTAACTATTCTTTTCATCTTGGAGCAAGTAATACAAATATAGAAGAAATTAAAAAAGTTGATATTAATCAAGCAGCAGCATTAAAAGTTTTCATGGGTGCTTCTACAGGAGAGATGCTTGTTGATAGCCTTGATGCGCTTGATGATATCTTTAACTATTCACCATTGATTGTTGTTACACATTGTGAAGATCAAACAACTGTTAAGAATAATGAAAAAATATTCTTTGAAAAATATGGAGATGATTTATCAGCTCAACAGCATCACTTAATAAGGGATGTTGAGAGTTGTTATTTATCAAGTTCTCTTGCTGTGAGTCTTGCTAAGAAATATGACTCTGATTTACATGTCTTCCATCTAACAACTGAAAAAGAAATGGAGTTATTTACTAAGGGAGAAGTTGATGGAAAAAAAATAACTTCTGAGGTATGCGTTCATCATATGCACTTCAGTGAAAAAGACTATGCTGAATTGGGTAATCAAATTAAGTGTAATCCATCTATTAAGGAAGAATCAGACAGACAGGCTCTTATAAAAGCACTTTTAGAAAATAAAATTGACATTGTTGCCACAGATCACGCGCCACATACATGGGATGAAAAAATGAGGAACTACCCAGATGCACCAGCGGGACTGCCACTAGTTCAACACGGGCTTCAGATACTAATGGATTTTTATCACCAAGGCATATTAACTCTAGAAACAATAGTTGAAAAAACTACTCACAATGTTGCAAAAAGGTTTCAAGTAAAAGATAGGGGATATATCAGAGAGGGTTGCTATGCTGATCTTGTAGTGATTGATCTAGATAAAAAATATCAAGTAACTAAAGAAAATATTCTTTATAAATGCGGATGGTCGCCCTTTGAAGGTAAGACATTCAACTCATCAATTCATATGACAATCTGTAACGGACATATAGTATTTGAAGATGGCCGTGTAAAAGATGATATTCCTCTAGGAATGCAAATAGAATTTGATAGATAAGTAGGTATTTTTTTTTATCAAAGAGTTATAATCTTGCATCAATTTCGGAGAGTTGGCTGAGTGGTCGAAAGCGCCTCCCTGCTAAGGAGGTAACTGGGTAACTGGTTCGAGGGTTCGAATCCCTCACTCTCCGCCAGTTTTTTATGCTTTAATACGCCTATGAATTCTGAAGTAGTTAAAAATTTTTTAAACGGTTACTCAATTGAAGTAACACCAAATGCAGCAGCTAAAATAGAAAATTTTGCTGATGTACTTCCTGTCAATACCAGAATATATATTGCTCATATTGAGGGAACTCCGTTTGATGAAATGCTTACGACTGCAAAAAAAATTACTAATGAAGGATTTATCCCAATGCCTCATTTTCCAGCAAGAATAATAGAGGATAGAGATATGCTTGAGAGTTGGTTATCTCAGTATTCAGGAGAAGCTAATGTTCAAGAAGCTCTTTTAATTGCTGGAGGTTCGAAAGAGCCCGCCGGTGAATATGATTCATCAATTCAAATAATTGAAACAGAATTGTTTGATAAATATAGTTTTAAACGTTTGCATGTAGCAGGTCATCCTGAGGGCAATAAAGATATTGATAAAGACAGCACACACACCAATGTTAATAAAGCTTTATCCTGGAAAAATGAGTATGCTAAAAGGACTGATGCGCAGATTGCAATTGCAACTCAATTTTGTTTTGATTCTGAAGCCATAATCCAATGGGCAAATAGTCTTATTGATATGAACATTGATCTTCCAGTTCATATTGGTATAGCAGGGCCAGCAAAACTTCAAACTCTAATTAGGTATTCTATTGAGTGTGGAGTAGGTGCATCTATGAAAGTGTTGCAAAAAAGAGCTAAGGACATAACAAAACTTCTTCTTCCTTATGAACCAACTTCTGTAATTAGTGAATTGGCTGAATATAAATCACAAAATCCAGATTTTAATATTGAACAAGTTCATTTTTTTCCACTGGGTGGTACCAAAACAACTGCTAATTGGGTAAAAGAATTCTAAAAGAGCTCATTTAGCATGCATCGAGCCGATCCACCACCATACTTTTCTATAGTAGTTAAATCTGAATGTATAATTTTTTTATAATATTTTGAAAGTTTTCTTTTTTGATCATCATTTAAAGCATTAAAGGCTCTGGATGACATTATTAAAAAGTATTCATTAGAATCATTTCTTGCCTCAAGACTGTTTCCACAAAAATCCAAAATTTGATTTTCTTCTATTTCATATATGTCATGAAATCTACTTACTTTTTCTTTAACCATTTGTCTGTATTGCGGCAGGATGACATCAAAACAGATACCAATAATTTTTTGCCCAATATACATAAATACGTCAGTATGATAGATCGCATCACCTTTGTGACTTTCAGTTTTAAATAACACCAACTCATAATTATGATCTTCACACCATTTTTTGGTTAATTCAGAGCTTGTTCTTGAAGAAATAGCAGCATAAACAACCATGTTCACTCTATCAATAACCATACTGCTTGTAGCTTCAAGAAAAAGATCTTTATTTTCATATTCAGTTAAATCGCCATTTAAAGAATAATTCATAGATAAAAATTCAATCATTTCTTTAGTTTTTTCAAGCCGTCTATTTACAGCTTTCATACTAAATAGTTGAAAAGTCTTGTCTTCAAAAGTAATAAACCAGTTAGGAAAAATATGATCAGGACATTCAGGAGTACCTTTCATTGATGTAACCTTAATACCGTTTTCTTCGATTTTATTTTTTAGCCCGTGAAATTCATCTAGAGCCTTTTTCTTTACATCATCTTTTGTAAATTGAACATCATGATCTTTCTGATAGTGATTTGAATCAGCAGTTTGCTCATTTGAATAAAAAACTTCTGGCTCAATCATAAATAGATGATTTGATGATTGATTTTTCATAATGCTCCCCTCATTAATCCTAATGCGAGTAGAATACTATTATGGTAAGTAATTTACAAAATAATTTAATAAATAAAGAAGCTTTGTATGGAGCAAAGAATTATTCACCCCTACCAATTGTTTTACAAAAAGGTGAGGGCGTTTATTTGTGGGACGTTGATGGAAATAAATACCTAGATATGATGTCAGCTTATTCTGCTGTTAGTCATGGTCACTCTCATCCAGAGCTTGTAAAGGTTTTGGTTGATCAAGCAGAAAAATTAGCAATTAGCTCTAGAGCCTTTTACACAGAACCTTTTGGGGAGTATATTGAAAAACTCACAAAGTTAAGTGGATTTGAATCTATCTTGCCTATGAATACTGGAGCTGAAGCAGTTGAAACCGCAATTAAAGCTGCCAGAAGATGGGGTTATTTTACAAAGGGTATAGAAGAAAATTCTGCTGAAATAATTGTTGCAGAAGGTAACTTTCATGGAAGAACTACAACTATAGTAGGTTTCTCCTCAGAAGCAAGTTATAAAAAAGGGTTTGGCCCTTTTGCTGATGGCTTTGTTCATGCTGATTATTGCAATACAAGCTGTGAATGCTCAAAAATATGCGAAAAGTCTATTCAATCAATAAAGAATTCAATCAATAATAATACTTGTGCAGTTCTTGTAGAGCCTATTCAGGGCGAAGGTGGAATTATAACTCCACAAGATGGCTGGCTAAGACAGCTAAGAGATTTATGTGATGATAATAATGTATTACTCATTCTGGATGAAATTCAATCAGGACTGGGAAGAACAGGCAAGATGTTTGCATATGAACATGAAGGAATTAAGCCTGATGGTTTAATTTTAGGAAAAGCATTGGGTGGAGGCTTATTGCCTGTCTCTGCTTTCTTAAGCTCTAAAGAAGTAATGGATCATTTTAATCCAGGATCTCATGGTTCAACTTTTGGAGGGAATCCGCTCGCAGCAAAAGTAGCTTCGAAGGCTCTAGATATACTGATCGATGACAATTTAGTTGAAAATAGTATGGTTATGGGCAAATATCTTAAAACTAAACTTCAGGAAATAAATCTAGATTTTATTAAAGAGGTGAGAGGCAAAGGCTTATGGATAGGAGTTGAATTTAATCAAAAGATATCTGCAAAAAAAATATGTCTGTCTCTAATGAATGAAGGCATTCTTGCAAAGGAAACACATGAAACAGTTATTAGATTTGCTCCTCCATTAACAATTAATAAAGAAGAAATCGATTGGGCTATGGAAAAAATTATTAAAGTATTAAGGGAATATTAATGGAATATACATTTATAAAAAAAGATGATGATCTCAAGAATTACTTATTTAATCTCAAGGAAGAGTGCATTATTAAACATGAAGATAACTGGTATAAAGAAAAGTCACATACCAAACTTTATCCAAATATTGATGAAGCAAAAGCAAAAGTATCTAAACCATACTATTGGATACTTAATGCAATAGATAAATATGAAGATAATGAATGTGAAGATAAAGAGTTAGCTTTAGCTGAATTGGGTATTTTGGTATTCAAAACCAATTATTATTCGCAGAAACTTACTTCAGATAATGAAAATATTGAAGCTAAAACAGATCTAGCAACTAGTCTTATTAACTTCGGATTAAGCCCAGAATTTGTTGCCGAACAAATGCTTTCTATGGAGACGCCTAAGTATGCCAGATTAGATATGGATCTCGATCAGGCTATTATGTTAATTAAATCTTGGATATAACCCTTTATGGCTACAGAATTTCAAAAAAAAGTTTGGGCTGAAATTGATAAAATCCCTTACGGCTCAACTATCACTTACAAAGAGATTGCAATAAAAATTGGTAAGCCCAAGGCAGCAAGAGCAGTTGCAAATGCATGTGGTCAAAACCCAGAACCAATAATTAGGCCGTGCCATAGAGTCATATGCTCTAACGGAGATATAGGAGGGTACAGTGGACCAGGTGGCGCTGAAGCAAAGAAAAAACTTTTGTTAAAAGAAAGTTCTTAGTTATTGCTTAGTATATTTTCTAGTTTAAAGAAAATTAACTCATAGTGACTTGATTTCATTTTATTTTTTCTTGCAAATGAATGTATTTCATTTATTGCTTGAAAAATTTCAGCTTTTGAAACATTGTCATAATCACCATTTTTAAAACCATCGATCAATAGATCAACATAAGTAGCTTGAAGATTTATCTTAAAAGTATCCGGTATTTCTTTTGATACAAATATTGCTTCATTTAAATCAGACAAAACTTCCTCTGGCATATAGCTATTTCCATACAGAGAGCTATTAACAAGCCTATTCATAACTTCAGGATGTAAGATATTTCTAAGAATATTGCTTTGACTGGAAAGAACAAGCGCATGGAAGTCTGGATCATTATTACCAGCACTCGATCTAGTTCCTCTTTCATATACAAGATTAGCTAAAATTTTTGAATCATAATTCATTGACCCATTTGCAAAGACTTTTTTAGATAAAAGGGCCATCGCTTGTTTTTGTTTATCATATGGAACTGCTTCAAGAATAGTTTTATCGTCTTGAACGCTTGATATTTTATTAACGTATACTCCTCCAATTTGTTGAGCAACTGTTTCAAGGAATCTGCCCTTGGTTCTAAAGAATCTAAAAAATGCATTGGTATAGTTGTTAAAACTTTCTTCATCAGCAAATATTTCTGGAAGCTCATTAATTTTATCGTCAACAATATTAATAATGTCTGTAGCATATGTGATAGGGTCATTACTCATGTCATATCTTTTTGTTCTTGGATCAATGTTATTGCCAGGATAGGACATAGCCTCATCATCCGTACCAAAACTCAACTCAGGCTTTACTGAATCTAAAAGCATTAATCTTCGCTCCTCATCTGTTAATCCTGGCGTATAACCAAATTTGATTGCCCATTTGTCATACTCTCCTGGAACAGTAGAAAAGAAAATGCCTTGTTTCGTTCCTTTAGGCGCAACATTTATTGGATCATAATCCATTACAGAGTTCATGATAGTGTTTCCAGTAAGCTCTTTATTATGAATTTCAGAGGGGCTATATTTATAGCTACCTCTAAAGTTATGTCTTAGTCCCAGGGTATGACCAACTTCATGCAAGGTTAAGTTAGTTATATATTGCATTAATGGGTCATTATCTTCAGTATACCCATATAGTTTTCTATAGTTATATCCAATCTTTACTGCTAAAAGTTTGTTCACAACATCAGCAGAAATAATTTCACCAGTTAATGGGTTTGTAACACTTGGCCCAACACCTAAAAGACGCCCATCAGGTTCTGATGACCATCTAACAACATTGTAATCATAGTCTGCTGCATCCCAAGCAGCATCTTTGGGTTGAATTTTTGCAACTATTGCATTTTTAAAACCAGCTTCTTCAAATGCTATATTCCAATTTTCAATACCAGCAACAACAGCTGGTACTATTTCTTCTGGAGTTGTGTTTTCTACCCAATATACTATTGGTTCAACTGGTTCCGATAGCTCTGCATCTGGATTCTTTTTTATTAATCGCCATTTATTAATTAATGCAAAGTTGGGAAAATTTTCATAAGAAGTTAAGTCAGTAGATTTGTTCACAAAATAACCAACTCTATGATCATTTATTCTGGGCTCAAATTCATCATCAGGCATTTTTATGAAAATATGTCTTCCTGTAACTGATAAATATCTAGGGTCAGTTACTGCTGAAACAGAATAGGCATTGGAATTTGGAGACTTGTTTTCATATGCTAAAGTAACTTCAACAGCAGTATTGGTATTATTGTTAAATACTTCTTTAATAAAAGTTTTCTTTGGGTCTGGTCTTCCATAGTTGACTGAAATGTATTCTCTGTATTCTTTTGGCACATAACTAATTGCTTCGATTCTTTCTGACATTAAAAATTTATTTACGCTAATCATTATGGAGTCATCAGACTTCGCAACCTCTTTAAAAGTTTCTATAAATGCCTCTGTAATGTTTGTGATTGTTGAATTACCAATATTATTGTCATCCCCTTTTATGTAAGCGGTATTTAATTGATATAAACCAATATTGTTTTGTTTAAATTTTCTAAATTCTAAAACTTTTCCATCAGACGGTAATCCTCCTGAAAGGGAACTGCCTTGTGGAGCATTCATAATGTACGCAAAATACAAAAACGGATTATTTAAGTCATCATTATTTAATTTTAGAAAATAATTTTCTTCATCTTCATCCGTATAAATTTTTAAAAATCCTTCTATAAGTCTAAGATCTTCTTCTTCAATAAATTCTTCGACTGTTTGTTGATTTTGCTTAGCACAATTTTTTTTATCTTTATTTGATTTAGCATCTTTCATGCATTTTTTCATTTTTGCATCTTTATCATTCTCTGTATCTTCAGCTACCTCCTCAGATACTTGCTCTGTTTCTTCTGCAGTTAAGTTTGTTGGATTTACCAATAATAAAGATCCAATTACTAAAAATAGTAAATAGATGAAGTGTCTTTTTTCTAATGTCATAATTTTCCTTAATTGAGCAAATAATTCTATCTTAGAAATATGTATACTGATAGTATATATTTTATGAAAAATACATATGCATTAATTACTGGAGCATCTTCTGGAATTGGTCTTGAAATAGCAAATAACCTTGCAAACAGAGGCTATAATTTGGTTTTAACTGCTCGAAGGGAAGATAGGCTGACATCAATATCAAAAGAAATTTCTGAAAAATTTAAAGTAAAGGTTGATTTTATATCATGTGATTTAAGTGATATTAATACTCCAAGACGGATATATAATTTCTGCAATGACAAAGATTACAATGTAGAAATTTTAATTAATAATGCCGGTTATGGTATTAAAACTCCTTTTCATGAAACTCCAATGGAAGATGAAGAGGATTTTATAAGAGTCCTTGGAACTTCAGTTATAGCACTCACAAAATTTTTTCTTCCCTCAATGATGGAAAGCAAAAACGGAAAAATTATGATAGTTTCATCGGTAGCTTCATTTTCACCTCCATCTGCAATACAAGCACTTTACGGACCAATTAAAACTTTTATGAATAGGTTTAGTGATTCTATAAATATTAACTACAATCATCTGGGAATATCGTCTACAGCCTTATGTCCAGGATTTACAGTTACTGAGTTTCATACAGCAAGTGGCGTTCAGGATGAAATGGATAGAGTCCCAAGTTTTCTCAAATTTTCTGCAGAGAGAATAGCAAAAGAAGGGGTAGAAGCAATGTTTGCTGAAAAACCTATTTGTGTCCCAACAAAGACATATAAAATTTTGGTTTTTATGCTCAAAAACTTCCCCGCATCAATACTCTCATTATTTGGTAGGAAATTAGCCCCAGGTAGGTACGATAAATAGTATTTAATTATTCATCAAAATGCTGTCTGCAACAAACGCATTTGTTGCTCTTTCCTGAGCAAAAGTTGAATTAGGCCCATGACCAGGTATAAATTCAATATCATTTCCAAGCGGCCATAATTTATTTTTAATAGATTCTAATAATTCTTGATGATTACCACCGGGAAGATCTGTTCTTCCGATAGAGCCCTGAAATAAAACATCTCCAACAAGAGCAAGTTTGTTTTCTTTGTTATAAAAAATTACATGACCTGGAGTATGACCAGGGCAAAAATAAGTATCTAATTCAACATTACCAATTGTAATTACATCACCCTCATTGAGCCATCTATCAGGTGAACAGTTTTCTGAAATCATGCCAAACATTTGACCTTGTTTTTTAAGCTCGTCTAGTAAAAATTTATCTGCGATATGAGGACCTTCTATCTGAATTTTTAGGATATTTGATAATTCTTGAGCACCGCCTGCATGATCTATATGTCCATGAGTTAATAATATTTTTTCTGGTATGAGATTATTACTTTTTGCAACATCTAAGAGCAAATCTATATCTCCACCTGGATCTACAAATGCACATTTATTTGTTTGAGTGCAGATCACTATTGAAGCATTTTGTACAAAAGGTGTGACCTGAACAACTATTGTTTTTAATGATGACATGCTATTTTTTCTTAATTTTTATTTTTGAGATTGAATTATCTTCAATCTGTAAGACCTCAAATCTATATTTATTTATTTCAACACATAGGTTTGCATTTGGTATTTGATCGAGATGTTCAGTAATTAAGCCATTAATAGTCTTTGAATTATCTTCAGGTATTGACCAATTAACAAAATTGTTAAGATCACGAATTCGAGAGTTGCCATCAGTAATAATCGAGCCATCTTTTAATTTAGTAAATTCTTTTTCTAACTCAACCTTATCACTTCCAAATTTGCCTGCAATTTCTTTAAAAATATCTTCAATAGTTATTAATCCTTCTATCTCTCCATATTCATCAACAACTAAAGCCATATTTTTATCATTATCTTGAAACTCCTTAAGCTGCTTCATTAGAGCAGTAGATTGTGAGACAAAATATGTTTTTGTAAGAATATTTTGAACATTTTCTTTTGCCTCTAATCTATCTAAAAAAGAATGAGAATTCTTTAGATGCAACGTTCCAAGCTCATTATCTATAGAATTTTTATATACAGGAAGTCTCGTATATTCAGAGGACTCAATAATTTTTTTGTTAGTTTCATAATCAAGATCTATATCAACACCAATAACTTCTGATGCGGGAGTCATAATATCTTCAACAACAAGTTCTTCCATACCAAGAATAGATGAAAGCATTCCTCTGTATTGCTTTGGAATTAAATCTCCAGACTCATCTAAC
>CACDVW010000021.1 GCA_902556355.1 uncultured SAR86 cluster bacterium | reverse complement strand
ATTTTTTAAGATATTTATTAATGAAATCTTCATGAGTTTCATTGCCTAGACTTTCATTTTTAAAAATATAATCAAACAGCTTTTGATCATCATAATCAAGAACTTGATCAAAAGTATTTATAGAACATTCATCAAGTGAGCTTAATATAGTATTTGAGAACTCTCTTAGCAGTAAATCTATTTCTCGCATTCCTCTTCTGCATTTCCATGAGATTCTGTTTATTTCTGTATTCATTAGTTAAAATATTGGGTTGTTAAACAATTTTACAAGAAAATAGATATACAAAAAAAATTAATATCATTTGGCTCAATATATTTAGAGGCTATAAAAATAATTTCTGTTCATGGTGATATTGATAAAGTAGAGAATTTGCTTCAAGGACAGATAACTTCTGATGTAACGCTATTGGGTAATGAAAACTACCAGCTCTCATCTATATGCAATCAAAAAGGTGAGGTAATGGCTGGATTTATTATTCAAAAGTCGAAAAACTACAAAATATTACTAGATGAAACTCTTGTAAATATATTTATCGATGAGTTAAGTCCATTTGCAAAATTTTTTGGTGCTACATTCTCTGTTGAAGATGGTTTCGTGCATGGTCATATAACACCAGATAAAAATGAAAAAGCATTTTTTTCAAATGATATATTCTCACTTTCAGTTTCATTAGAAAAAGAAATTCTTGTTAATGATAAATCTCTATTGATGAATGATTGGATTGTTGCCAATAAACTAGCACTAAATATTGATTTGAGCCTTAATGATATTGGTAAGTACAGGCCCTTAGAGATAAATTATGATAAACATAGGGTTGCTTTTGATAAAGGTTGCTTTAGAGGCCAAGAAATTATTGCTAGGATGAAATATCTTGGTGTTGATAGAAGAAAATTCGTAACCATAATTTCTCCAGAAGCCATTAAAGAAAATAAAAATTTTAAAGTTATTGGCGAAACTCTAAGATATAAAGACTTTTATATTTTTAGCAGCTCAATAAAAAGAGATTTTCTTGATGAGTTTTCTTCAAACAACCCAAGCGTAGTAATTATCTAGAACTACCATAAGATTGGTTGCTTTTTATTTTTTATAAGCAGTTCATTAGTTAATGAAAAATGTTTACACCCAAAAAATCCCCTATATGAAGATAGTGGAGAAGGATGAGATGATTTGAGTATGTGATTAACATTTTTATCAATGAGTTTTTCTTTTTCTTGAGCATCTCTACCCCACAAAAGAAAAATAACTCCTCCTTTCATATTAAGAAGATCAATAACGGAATCTACTAAAATATTCCAACCAATATTTTTATGAGACCCGGCTTCAGATTTATTTACGGTCAATGAAGAATTTAACAGAAGTACGCCTTGAGCTGCCCACTGCTCAAGATTGCCTGAATTATGAATACAGTCTCCTATATCATCTTGGATTTCTTTATAAATATTTTTTAAAGAACTAGGGATTTTGTTTCCCTTGTTTACAGCAAATGCAAGACCGTTTGCTAAGCCTGGTTGGTGATATGGATCTTGCCCAAATATAACAACATTTGTATTTGAAAAACTGCATAATTCAAAAGCCTTATAGATATCCTGCAAGGCAGGATATATTTCTTTTCCCTCTTGTTGAAATGATAAAAGTTTATTTATTGTTTCAAATAGATTGAATGAAATTTCATTCTTTCTTAGCTCATCATCCCAGTCATTTGGTATTTTGTTTAGTGATTTAATTTGTTGCATTTTTATCAAAATTTTTATCCACAGAAACTGTGGATAAAGTTATGGATAACTTTATTTATACCATAACAAAGCCTTATATTTAAAGGTTTTATTAAAGTTGAACAAATTTTATACAATTATTATATAAATAACCGTATATCAATGACTTATGAAATATTTATAAAAAATATTGTCGATGTAAAGTAAACTTATCAAGTGCCTTAATATCATTAATTTATCTTGTTGACAAGTGTTAATATATGTTAATTGTTTACAAAAATTAAAAACGACAGAAGTTGATATTAAATTAAGCTATTTGATCACAAATTACTACAGAGTCTAACACTAATAACGTGGTCAATATTTTTTATATTTTCTATTAGTTCTTGTGATGGTTTATCTTCTAAATCTATTAAATTGATGCCGATTGAGTCTCTACTCTTATGTGTCATGTCAGCAATATTAATGTTTTTGTAACCAATCTCATCTGTGATTTTACCAATCATTCCTGGCTCATTTTTATTAATAATGACCATTCTATATTCTGTCTTTCTTCCTAACTTTATTGATGGAAAATTTACAGAATTAATAATAACTCCATCTTTCAAAAAATTTGATATTTGTTCAGCTGCCATAACAGCACAATTAATCTCAGCTTCTTTTGTGCTTGCTCCAAGATGCGGTAATAGAATAACGTCATGAAAATCATTAGATCTTGTTACTAACTCTGGGGTAGGAAAGTCTGTTACAAATTTATCAATAATTTTTGCATCAAGAGCCTCGATGATATCTTCATTGCTTACAATACCGCCTCTTGATAAATTAATTAACTTTGCTCCTTTTTTAAAATGTTTTAAAGATTTTTTTGAGATTAAATCCTTTGTTTCATCAACAAGCGGAACATGAATTGAAATATAGTCAGAATTATTTAAAAGGTATTCCATAGAATCTGCTTTTTCTACATCTTTGGGGAGTCTCCATGCTGCATCAATAGATATATATGGATCATATCCTATTATTTTCATACCCATGACTTCAGCTGTTTGTGCAAGCAATGAACCAATAGCACCAAGCCCTATAATTCCTAAGGTTTTGCCTTTGAGCTCATTACCTTTAAAGTTCTTTTTCTGGGATTCCATAGATTTATTAAGCTCTGATGTATCTTGACCAGACAATGTTTTTGAATACAAATTACCTTGTATTATTCCTCTTGATGAGAGAAGCATTCCACAAACTACAAGTTCTTTTACTGCATTTGCATTGGCACCTGGTGTATTGAAGACAACTATTCCATTGTCTGTTGCAATATCAACTGGGATATTATTTGTACCAGCGCCAGCTCTACCAATGCATTTCAAAGATTGGTTAAAATCAGCATCAGTAAGCAGCTGACTTCTTAATATAAGAGAATCGGGATCAATCTCATCTATATGAAAGTTGTTAGCGTCGAAGATATCAATACCATCTTGAGCAATATTATTAAAAATTTTGTATGTAAACATTAAAAAAGGAAGATTATGTTTTAAAACACAACAGATTATATATAAAAAAATTTATTTTATAAGATAATTTATTGCTTAATATTAGATATAGTTGTTTCTATATACTCTTTCCAGGACGAATAGTCGCTATTATAAAAATCTTCAGAACTTTGATCAGGTTTATATGTATTTTCATGTCCTTGTTTAATATCTTCGATAGATAAACCTTCAGCTATTTGAGAGACGATACATGCTCCAATAGCAGTTGATTCAATGTTTTCTGGCTTTGAGATATTTTTTTGAAGTGTGTTAGACAATAACTGACAAAAAGTTTTATTTGCTGTCATACCACCATCAACTAGTAGTGAGTTTATCTTAATATTATTTTTCATAAGTAAGTTTGTTATATCTCTAGTTTGGTAACAAATAGATTTAAACGCTGCTGTTATAAGGTCACTATTATCAGAATCTTGTGTGATACCGTAAAAGCCACCTCTTATGTCTGAATTCCAATAAGGAGCCCCTAACCCGTTAAACGCAGGTAAGAAATGAATATTTTTAGAATTACCATCGTTGTTTAAAAAAGATTCGCTATCTCTAGCATGTGTAAAAAATTTCATTTTATCTCTAAGCCACTGAATAATATTTCCGCATGAGTAAATACTACCTTCAATTGCATAACTAATTTCATTATTTAATTGGTATCCAACCGTTGTTAGTAATCCCTCATCTAGAGTTATTATATTTTCTTTGGTGTTTACCATTAAAAAACAACCCGTTCCATAAGTAGACTTCATGTCGCCGTAGTTAAAACAATTTTGTCCAACTAGTGCTGCCTGTTGATCGCCAATAACACCTTTAATGCTTATGTTTGTATTATCCACAACTAAAGTACCAAAATTTGCATCACACGATTTAACGGATGGCATCATAGATATAGGTATATCGAATAGATCTAACAAATCTTTATCCCATTTCATCTCATTGATATTAAATAGCATGGTTCTAGATGCATTGGTTACATCTGTATAATGTTTTTTTTCTTTTGTCAGCTTATATATCAAGTAGGAATCAATCGTACCAAACATTAACTTATCATTATTAGCAAGCTCTCTTGCACCAGTCACATTATCAAGAATCCATTTAATTTTAGTAGCAGAAAAATATGGATCTATGACAAGCCCTGTTTTTTCTCTTACAATTTTTTCATGGCCACTATCTTTAAGTTCTTTGCAAAACTCATGCGTGCGCCTATCTTGCCAGATTATAGCTGGATAAATTGGTTCACCTGTTTCTCTAGACCAAACAACAGTAGACTCTCTTTGATTAGTTATTCCACATGCTGTTATAGCATTTTCTTTTTTTAAAACATCACTAACAGTATCTGTAACGGTGTTTAGTATATCGGCAGGGTCAGCCTCAACCCAACCATCATTTGGATAAGACAAAGAGTATTCTTGTTGGGAATCTGTTATTGCATCAAGCTGTGAATTAAAAACTATTGCTCTTGAACTTGTTGTTCCTTGGTCTATTGCTAAAAAATTACTCATAAAATATCTCCCATAACCATAATTATCCACAATTTATCAACTGATTGCCAACAGCAAAAAAACAGCTTACATACACTATATAGTGAAAAAAAATGAAATTGTCACAATATATAGTGTTTTTTTACTTGATTCTTTATCCACAACAAGTAATATTAGTGTAGCGGAACAAAAAGTTAGTGTAACTGCAGACACACAAACTTATTCCAGAAAATTAATAGATAGAACTCTTTGTGAGTGGAAAAGATACGGCGAATAAAATAGGGAAACAGAGATAAAGATGGAAATACAACAAGAAGTAAGTAAAACAATAGACGTCCAACAACAAATTGAAACTAATGAGATTGAGGCAACAGCACCTGGCAAGCTCAGAGTTATAAAAAGAAATGGAAAAGTCGTTGCATTTGAAGAAGACAAGATTAAAGTTGCTATAACAAAAGCCTTCCTTGCAACAGAATCAGGAAATGCAGCTGCAAGTGAAAGAATTCATAAGAAAGTCAACGCAATCTCGTCTGGAGTTCTTGAGGTATTTGAAAGAAGAATGCCCTCTGGAGGAACCCTTCACATAGAAGAAATTCAAGATCAAGTTGAGCTTCAATTAATGAGAAGTGAAGAGTTAGAGGTTGCAAAAAGCTACATCCTATACAGAGCTAGCCGTACTCAAGAAAGAAAAAAAGAAACACCAGAAATTGATATACCAAATAGACCTGATATCAATATTACAAAAGCAGATGGGTCACTGGTACCACTTGATATCGATAAGCTTGCAGCATTGATTAATGATGCGTGTGATGGGCTAGAAGAAGTCTCAATGAACGAAGTTTTAGAAGAAGCATTAAAAAACCTGTACGACGGAGTTTCAATATCAGACATGAGAACAAGTTTAGTTATGTCTGCAAGAACAAAAGTGGAAAAAGAGCCAAACTACTCATATGTCACTGCAAGAATTCTTATGGATCAAATCAGAAGTGAAGCACTCGGTTTCTTAAAGGTAGCTGAAGAATCAACTTATGATCAAATGAAGGAAAACTATCCAAAAGCATTTTTAGCTTATATAGATAAAGGCATTGAGCTAGATATCTTAGACCCAGAACTAAAAACATTTGATTTAGATATTTTAGGCAAAGCAATTGACCACACGAGAGATAATCAATTTACTTATTTAGGGTTGCAAACACTATACGATAGATACTTCATTCATTGTGATGACGTTAGGTACGAGCTTCCTCAGGTCTTTTTTATGAGAGTTGCAATGGGTTTAGCAGTAGAGGAAGAAAATAGAGAAGAAAGAGCTATTGAATTCTACAAGCTCCTATCAAGTTTTGATTATATGAGTTCAACTCCAACTCTATTTAACTCTGGAACAAAAAGACCTCAATTGTCTTCTTGCTACTTAACAACAATTCCAGATGATCTTGATGGTATTTTTGGAGCCATGAAGGACAATGCCCTTTTGTCTAAATGGGCTGGAGGACTTGGAAACGATTGGACATCAGTAAGGGCCATGAACTCCTATATAAAAGGAACAAATGGAAAAAGCCAAGGTGTTGTTCCCTTCTTGAAAGTAGCTAATGACACAGCTGTAGCTGTAAACCAAGGAGGAAAAAGAAAAGGAGCAATGTGTGCTTATCTTGAAACATGGCACTTAGATGTTGAAGAATTCCTAGAACTAAGAAAGAACACTGGCGATGAAAGAAGAAGAACCCATGATATGAATACAGCTAATTGGGTTCCTGATTTATTTATGAAGAGAGTTGAAGAAGATAAAAACTGGACTCTTTTTTCTCCAGGTGAAACACCAGACCTTCATGACTTAATAGGCAAAGCATTCGAAGAAAAATATGAAGAATATGAAAAGAAAGCTCAAGCTGGAGAAATGGATCAATTTAAGTCCGTACCTGCAAAAGAGCTATGGAGAAAAATGCTAACAATGCTTTTCGAAACAGGCCACCCTTGGATTACTTTTAAAGATTCATGTAATTTAAGATCACCACAACAACATGCAGGCGTTGTTCATTCTTCAAACCTTTGTACTGAAATTACTCTTAATACGAGCGCAGACGAAATAGCCGTATGTAATCTTGGTTCTGTTAATTTAGCGCAACATATGAAAGATGGAAAGTTGGATGAAGAAAAAGTAAAACAAACCGTCTCAACAGCTATAAGAATGCTAGATAACGTAATTAATATAAATTATTACTCTGTAGACACAGCAAAAAATTCAAATTTAAAACATAGACCGATTGGTCTTGGAATGATGGGCTTTCAAGACACTTTATATATGCAAGATATTGCATATTGCAGTGATGAAGCTGTTGAATTTGCAGACAGAAGCATGGAATTAATTAGTTACTATGCTATTCATGCTTCAACAGAACTAGCAAAAGAAAGAGGAAGTTATGAGTCCTATGAAGGTTCACTATGGAGTCAAGGCATATTGCCAAAAGACTCGCTTGAGATACTAGAAAAAAATAGAGGATCAGAATATTTAAATGTTGATAAATCTGAAACTCTTGATTGGGAATCCTTAAGAAAAAAAGTTATGACTGATGGAATGAGAAATTCAAATGTTATGGCCATAGCTCCAACTGCTACGATATCAAATATTACTGGTGTTACACAGTCGGTTGAACCAACTTATCAAAACTTATATGTAAAATCTAACCTTTCAGGAGAGTTTACTATTGTAAATCCGCATCTAGTTAATAAGTTGAAAGAGCTCAATCTTTGGGATGACGTCATGATAAATGATCTCAAATATTTTGAGGGTAGTCTTTCACAGATATCAAGAATACCTGATGAAATTAAAACTATATATTCAACAGCTTTTGAGGTTGAACCAAGATACATAGTTGAATCAGCAAGCAGAAGACAAAAATGGATAGATCAAGCTCAGTCATTAAATTTATACATAGGAAATGCTGATGGTAAAAAGCTTGATATTACATACAGAATGGCATGGTATTCAGGTCTTAAAACTACCTATTACCTTAGATCAATAGCTGCAACGTCAACTGAAAAATCAACAGTTGCACAAGGAAAATTAAACGCGGTTAGTGCGCAAGCAACACAGGCCGCACCACAGGAACTAGGAGCTCCGGCCCCTGTTCCTACAGCATGCTCTCTGGATGACCCAGATTGTGAGGCATGTCAATAATATAGGAGAACGAAATGTTAAATTGGGATGATTATGGAAAAGAGGAAGCAAGCACAAGCGCAGCAGTAACTGCTAGTGCTCCTGTAGTAGAAACACCTCAAGTTGCAAAAGAGCAACCTGCACCAGTAGTAGATACAGCAGCACCAATAAAAGAAAATACAACCAAGATAGAAGAAGGATCTCGTGCGCAACTGGCAAGAGAGGCTATAAAAAATCTAGATGATGCCGCAGGCGTTGAAGAACTAGATGAAATGGCTGGCTCCAGGGTTCAGGTTGATGACAAAATGATGATTAACTGTAAAGCAGATCTTAATCAACTAGTGCCATTTAAATATGACTGGGCATGGCAAAAGTATTTAGACGGAAGTGCCAACCATTGGATGCCACAAGAAATTAATATGACAAACGATATTGTATTGTGGAAATCTGAAGATGGCCTTACAGAAGATGAAAGAACAATCGTAAAAAGAAACTTAGGGTTCTTCTCAACTGCTGACTCTCTTGTTGCAAATAACTTAGTATTAGCACTATATAGATTAATAACAAATCCTGAATGTAGACAATATATTTTAAGACAAAGCTTAGAAGAAGCTATTCATACACATGCTTATCAATACTGTATTGAATCACTTGGTATGGACGAAGGTGAAATATTTAATATGTACCGTGAAATACCATGCGTTTCGAGAAAAGCAGCCTGGGGTCTTAAATATACTCAAGAAATATCAGATCCTGAATTTAAAACAGGCACTGTGGAAACTGATAAACAGCTTCTTAAGAACTTGATTGCCTTCTATTGCGTCCTAGAAGGAATCTTCTTCTATTGTGGCTTTACTCAAATATTATCTATGGGTAGAAGAAATAAAATGACTGGAACGTCAGAACAGTTTCAATATATCTTAAGAGATGAATCTATGCATGTTAACTTTGGTATAGATGTAATCAATCAAATTAAGATTGAAAATCCTCATTTATGGGATGAAGAAATGAAGGCTGAAGCTGCTCAAATGATCCTTGAAGGAACAGAACTAGAAATTATGTATGCAAGAGATACTATGCCTAGAGGAGTTCTTGGAATGAATGCCGCAATGATGGAAGAGTATCTAAAATTCATTGCAAACAGAAGGCTGACACAAATTGGTTTAGAAGAAGAATTTAAAGGTGTTGGTAATCCATTCCCATGGATGTCTGAAATTATAGACTTAAGAAAAGAAAAGAACTTCTTTGAAACTAGAGTTACTGAGTACCAAGTTGGTGGTGCTCTAAACTGGGAATAGTCTAAACAGAAAAGCTAGATCTACTGGAAACCTGATTGATGTAATCATTCAGGTTTTCGTAATCGTTTATATCAAGTCTATTTAACCTAACCAAGAATTGTAATGAGGTTACCATTTGAATATCTGCATAAGTAAATCTTTCTCCTGCTATATATTCTCTACTTGCAATAATTTTGTCATAAGCATCCAAGGATTTAACTGCTAGTTCTCTTTGTGCCAATCCATATTCTTGATTTTGATTTTCCATTTGACTCATATGTGGATGAGTATGCCGAAAACCATGCATTAAAGGCACTACTAACTCATAAGTCACCCTTGAGTACCACATCTCTATAGAGGCAATCTCAATAGGGTTTTCTCCAAATAAATTAGGTTCAGGATACAGAGATTCTAAATATCTACATATAGCAGTTGTTTCTAAAATAATTGTGTCATCATCTAGCTTTAAAGCAGGTACTCTAGAATTAGGAGCTATTGCTTTATACTCTGGTGTTTTATGTTCAAGTTTTCCAAGATCTAGATCAATAACCTCTACTTGATCAAATATACACTTTTCTTTTAAGAAAATTAAAACCTTGAGCGGACTGGGAGCAAGCTTGCTTGAATATAGCTTCAATTCTAACCCTTGTTAATTAATTCAAATATTTTTAGAGTCTGTTCACCGCCATTTTGCAGAGGCCTAGCATCGTCCATGTCTGAAACCTTATCCCAATTTGCGGCTATATTCTCTGGAGTCATATCCTCCCCTGTACCAAGATTAATACCCATAGTTTCATGTATAAATATTCGAGCAAAAACCCCAGCACCAGCAGCCATAACAACTCCATTAGGAGCATCTTTACTAGCAAGATAAAGAACAGCAGGTGTTACATGCTCTGGCTGCATATTTTTACCAAAATCTTCAGGTATCAAACCCTCTGTCATTCTTGTGTAAGCTACAGGAGTAATAGAGTTCGTGAACACATTATATTTTTGTCCCTCTAATTTCAGTGTATTCATCAATCCAATCATTGCCATTTTTGCAGATCCATAATTTGCTTGACCAAAATTACCAAAAACTCCACTAGATGAACTAGTAAAAATAATTCTTCCAAACTCTTGTTCTCGCATTATTGGATAAACAGTATGAGTACAATTCAAAGTTCCTTGAAAATGAACATCCATAACTGTGTTAAAGCTTTCTATAGTGTCTTTATGAAAGCTTTTATCTCTTAATATTCCAGCATTATTTACAAGAATATCTATTCTTCCCCATCTTTCTTTAGCTTCTTGAACCATAGCTTGAACTGCTTCTAAATCAGTGACACTTGCTCCATTAGCAATTGCTTCACCACCCTCAGAGATAATTTGTTCAACAACAGCCTTTGCGGCATCACTAGCACCGCTTCCATCAACACCTCCACCAAGATCATTAACAACTACTTTTGCCCCTCTTCTTGCAAGTCCTAGTGCATGCTCTTTACCTAATCCTCCACCTGCACCAGTAACAATTGCAACCTGATCATCAAATCTAATACTCATTTATTTCACCCCTTTTTTGGAAGTCCTTATACGTTTAAGATAAAGTTATTCTAATAAAAATTAGTCTTATTTACTATTACTGAAAAAGGAGCATCCTTGATTAAAAAAGAGGCAGTAACTGGATATGAAGATTTAGAAATTGACTTATATCAAGATAAAAGATTAGAGGAAAAAAAAGATTTATGGTTTAAATCATGCCTGCATGATTTAAATTGGGAAACAGGTTTTATAAAAATCTTTGGTAAAACTCATCAAATACCAAGACTTCAAGCCTGGTATGCGGACAACGAAATTGAATACACATATTCCGGGAAAAAACTTCAAAGACATAATTGGAATATCTTACTACTAGAAATTAAAGAAAAAATTGAGAATATTACATCATTTAAATTTAATTCTGTTCTAGCTAATTTATACAGAGATGGAAATGATTCAATGGGGTTACATTCTGATGATGAAAAGGAACTCGGAAAAAAACCTGTGATAGCATCTTTATCACTTGGAGAATCAAGAGAAATATATTTTAAGCATAAAAATAAAAAATTAAACTTAATTATTCCTCAGACAAGCGGTCAACTCTTGGTAATGCATGGCAAGACACAAGAATATTGGAAGCATGAAATAAAAAAAACAAAAAAAATTAAAAAGCCAAGAATAAATTTAACTTTTAGGAATATAATTACGAATTAAATTTCATATTAAAAGGTAAAAAAAATGAGTTCAAGAGTAAAAGTTGTGGTAACCGGAGCAGCAGGACAAATAGCCTACTCTCTTATCCCAAGATTGGTTGATGGAAGAACATTTGGCAACAAGATAGTTGATTTATACCTTGTTGAAATTCCTCAAGTTGTTAATAAACTTGAGGGCTTGGTTATGGAGCTTGAAGATTCATATTTTCCGCATATGGGTGAAGTCAAATATACAGATAATTTTGAAGAAGCATCTCATAATGCAGATTGGTTCCTTCTTGTTGGCAGTATTCCAAGAGGAATTGTTTATGAAGGAAAGAAAATTGAAGAAAGATCTGATTTATTAAAAATTAATGGTGGAATCTTTGTTAATCAAGGAGAAGCCATTGGTAAATATGGTAAAGATGATGCAAAAATTCTAGTTGTAGGCAACCCTGCTAATACAAATGCGCTTATAGGTAAAAATGCAGCGAATAAGGAATCCCAACTATGGATGGCGATGACCATGCTTGATTCAAGCAGAGCCAAGTCTGTAATAAGCAAAAAAACTGGAACAAATATTAATAACGTTAAAAATATGGTTATCTGGGGTAATCATAGTCCTACGATGTATCCAGATGTTGAAAATGTTCTTATTGATGGTAAACCTGGTAGTGAAGTTATAAGTGACATGGAGTGGGTTGAAAATTCTTTTCTTCCAACTGTTCAACAAAGAGGTAAGGCTGTAATTGACTCTAGAGGAGCTTCATCAGCAACATCTGCAGCAAAAGCGGCTCTAGATACAATTGTTGCATGTGAAAATCCTACTGATGAAGGCGATTCATTTAGTGCTGCTGTAGCAAGCGATGGAGCTTATGGTGTTCCTGAGGGATTGATGTGTGGATACCCTCTCTTTACTCTAGCTGATGGCACAATAGAGATTAAAAGAGATCTAGTGATGTCAGAATTTGCAAAGCATAAGTTTCAAATATCTATAGATGAGTTAGAATCTGAAAGAGAGGCAGTAAAACATTTACTTAAATGAAACAAAGGGAAGAAATATTAAATCAATTTATATTAGATACCCTTAATATTGAAGAATGTAAAAACCTTCAAATAGTAACAAAGCAAGATATCTCAAAGCTTGTAAAAAAATTTGAAGATTCTGACATAGCACATCTAAGCATTGATCCAGATTTTGAGTATATAAAAGATCCAGTTGATTTATTCATTGTTTTAGATGATGTAGATTTATCTCAAAGTCAGATAGGAACAATTAAGAATCTTTTAAGTCAAAAAATTATAATTTTTTCTCGTCCTAAAGATGGCATCAAAGAATCCAATATGATTAAACTTGGGTTTCAAGTTGAACTTGAGGATAGCTCCAATAAGTTGCTATGTTTTTCATATAACCTTAAGACCTATAACAATAAAAGATCTTGGAACAATTCAGAAGGATGGGCTAATCCAGAAAACTTTGATAAGTATAGGTGGTAGTTTTATCTAAAGTAAGTTAAGAACTTTAAAAAATTAGTATTGCCACCATCAACAATAATATCTCCAGATGCTATAGCCATTACTGGATTTAATAACCCTGATAATGCCATTTTAAAATTAAGTTCAGAAGTTTTAACTGTAATATCACAAGGTAAATCAACATTGGCTGAAACTGAGGCAACTTGATTTCTTATTGTAATAGCCCTTGTTAAGCCAGATGAGAATAAGAAACATGCTTTAATATTCTGATTAATGACTCTTTCAGGATTTAACCTAACAGATAAAATGCTAAAAATAGTATCGATTGAAATTTCTTTTACACCCTCTTTTGTTCTTTCTGCAATTGGATAACCATCAAAATCATCATCTAATTCCATAGCTGATGAAAGAAGGTAGTTTCTTTTATTTGGATTGGATGAACGAAGGCCAATATAAAGTAGAGCTTTTTGTCTTAGATTATTTACCTTGTCTACCTCAAAATCTAAGGCTATGAGCTTATCACTTAATTCAAGTGCCCATTGCATATCTTCATCAAGAACAGATTCTTCCAATGCATTCAGTAAAAATTCTTCACCACCGACTAATTTGGCAAACTTTTGAGCTTCTTCTTTTCGTGACAGAGGATCAAGATCAGCAGGATTTCCATTAAACCAACCTAAGTATCCGTTAAAAATGCTTTTAACTGACCACCTAACAGTACCATAAAATTCTGATAAATAAGGTGAGCTTTTTATAGAGTCTGGTAATTCTACCATTTCAACAATTTGATCAGGGTAGTAACCTTCATTCATTAGTCGAATTGTTTGATCATGAACATATTGAATTGCATCTCTATAAATAGTTAATGCTTCCATAGCCTCTTCAGAGCCTATGATTGGCTTTGTATGACTTGGGAATATATATTCTGGTTCGTGAGATCGCATCTTGTCTAAACTAGAAACCCAGCCTATAACGTCTCTGTGAGTTGTTCCTCTAATTGTATAGAGGTTTGGAAATGTTTTATAAATATTATCTCCAGGCATCAAAGATCTATGCTCTGGCAGCCAAACAAATAATTGATCGTTTGTTTCACCAGGAGCATGATAAAGCTCAATATTAATACCAGAAATATTTATCTTTAATTCTTCTTTAAAGGTTGTATCTGGTTTGATATATCCAAACGGTGATTTAGAAACATTAAGGCTCTTGCCAATACCTACATTTATTACCTCATCCTCTGGTAATGCTGTACCAAACATTCTGGTGCTTCTAACGCTAATAATTGGATTTATTATTCCTAAAATCCTTTGCATGTAATAGTCGGTTGATTCATGAGCTATAACCAAAGGCCTTTCTTTTTGTGTTGTTAAATAGTGTGCAGCTCCAAAAGTATGATCTCCATGATTATGGGTATAAATTATCGCAGTAATTGGATTATCACTCAGCTTCTTAAATCTCTTATAAATCTCTGATGCTTCATAGGTGCTATCTGAGGCATCAATAATAATATTACCTTCTTCTCCCTCAACCATTATTGAATTAGCAATACCAAAACCTATTGCAAAATGAACTTTTCCACCAGGCGTTTCATATGTCAGAACATTCTGCTCAAATTCGTTAGAGTGTTCTATAAGCTTTTCGACTGAAGAAATTTTTGGGATATCAAGCTTTTCTTCTTCAGGCTTACATGAGAAAAATATAATTAAAGCAAAAAAGCCTATAAGATAATTTTTTTTAAGGTTTGATTTCAATTAAATATGCTCTTTGGGACTATAAGAAACTGAGCATAATTTCATCAACGATTATATTTGATCCATCTTCAGAAGTTGGTGCTTTTGATGACCCGTTTCTCCAAACGGTTACTACTGTCCATAATGTTTTATCTGCAGTATTGTCTTTTAAATTAACTCTTAAGATATTTTCAGTTATTGTTCTAATATCATCACGGAAGTAGTAATTATCCCAGTAATATCTAGTGTAATAATGATTCATTCTATCTGTCTGAACTTTATCTTTTGTAGTAATAATAATCTCAAAGGTTAGGTCTGAACTTTCAGAATAAGATAACCCAGTTTCTATTAAAGAAGTTTTTAAATTATCTTTAAATCTTTCAAGATCAATTGGATTTATTTCTGCACTAATGCTTGATTCATTTATCTTTATAGAAAAATCGCTATAATTATCTAAGTTGAAAGTATCGACTGAGTCAACTTCAATGTTAGTTTGCATACTGTTACAACCTACCAGTATCAGTAGAGTGATTAATGTAGTTATTTTTTTCATAAATTTATTATAGATTTTATTATGTTTAACCTTCAAGAACAAAAAAATATTCCTTTGCTGGATGTCAATGCTCAAATATATAACGAATCAGAATTTAATTGCAAGCACATACACTTAGAGAGCGATAGCAATGAAAAAGTATTCATGGTTGCTTTTAGAACTATTCCTGAAGATTCTACTGGCGTGGCCCATATTTTAGAACATACAGCCTTATGTGGTTCCAAAAAATATCCAGTAAGAGATCCATTCTTTATGATGATTAGAAGATCTCTTAACACATTTATGAATGCTTTCACCTCTAGTGATTGGACTGCTTACCCATTTGCGACGCTGAATAAAAAAGATTTTAACAATCTTTTAGGTGTATATCTTGACTCAGCTTTTTTCCCAAATTTAGATAGTCTTGATTTTGCTCAAGAAGGTCACAGATTAGAGTTTCAGGAAAAAAATAATCCAGAAAGTGAAATTGAAATTAAAGGTGTTGTTTATAACGAAATGAAAGGAGCTATGAGCTCAATTACAAGTCAGTTATGGCATGGAATGTCTAAACACTTATACTCTTCTTCGACTTATAAGCATAATAGTGGTGGTGACCCAGAAAACATAATAGATCTCTCGCATGAAGATTTAGTGAATTTTCATCAAAAACATTATCATCCATCAAATGCTACCTTCTTTACATTTGGCAATATAGATCCGCTAGAAATACAGTCATTCATTAAAGAAAATGTTTTAGATAATTTTTCACCCTCAGATGAAGTTGTAGCTGTTAAAAATGAAGATAGATTAGAATCACCAAAAGTTGTTTCAGATTTTTATAATCCTCAACCAGGAGATGAAAATAATCATCATATTGTTTTAAGTTGGCTTTTAAATGAAAGCCATAACCCCGTTCAGTTACTTGAAACATATTTAATGTCTAATATCCTTTTAGATAACTCTGCCTCTCCTCTAAGAAAGGTTTTAGAAAGTACGAAGTTGGGTAAATCCCCTTCGCCTTTAACAGGCCTTGAAGCTGATCAAAAGGAACTTGTGTTTGCTGCCGGGTTAGAAGGTGTTGATTCTAATAAATCCAAAGAAGTTGAGAAGCTCATAATGGATTGTCTCACTAAACTTGTAGAAGATGGGGTACCCAAAGACCTAATAGATTCCTCTCTTCATCAACTAGAAATTAGACAAAGAGAAATTACTGGCTCTGGTATGCCATTCGGTTTACAAATTATGTTAACTTGCTTGCCAGCCTGTATTCATAATGATAATCCATTAAATGTATTAGATTTAGACAGCGCTTTTAATACTATAAAAAATAATCTTAAAACAGAGAATTATATCGAGAATCTTATTGATAGAAGTCTAATTAAAAATAATCATAGGTTAAACTATTCACTGATTCCTGATGCTGAGTTAAATAAAAAAAATGAAGAAAAAATTCAAAATAAAGTTTTTGAAATTACAAAAAACTTTTCATCAGATGATAAAGAAAAGCTTATAAAGCTAGCTAATGACTTAGAAAAAAGACAAAATTCTATTGATGATCCAGAGGTTTTACCAAAAGTCACAAAAGAAGATATACCTAAAACACGAAACTATGCATCTCCAATAGCTTTTGCAAAGGATAAATCTACAGATTACTTCTATAAAAGTGGTACTAATGGCATTGTTTATCATTCAATGATTTTTCCTTGCGATGCTCTTGATGAAGATGAATTAAAGATTGCTAGTTTGTTTTCAAATACACTTACTGATATTGGCCTTGGCAAAGACGGATATGAAGATATTCAAAAATATCAATCATCAATCACTGGGGGAATTTCAGCTTCATTTATAACTATACCTAATAAAAGTGATGATACTTTTAAACTGGCACTAAAAGTTAGCTCAAAGAGCTTAGAAGGCAATGAGTCTTATATGCAAGACCTAATATTAAGAACTGTTAAAGAGTCAAGCTTTGATGAAATTAAGAGAATTGAAGAGCTTCTAGAATTCATCTCATCTGATAATGAAAAATCAGTTATTCAAAATGGTCATATTCTCTCTATGAGTAATGCTGCTTCACAAATAAGTGACATTGCATCGACCAATGATCTTACATCAGGATTAAGATTTATTCATAATACCAATCATCTTTCAAAATTAATTAGCGAAGATGATGAGCTTGCAAAATATCTAGAATTGCTGAGATCTATAAATTCTAAAATTTCTAATACACCTAGTCATTTGTTCACAGCATCAGCATTAGACAAAGCAAAGTTAAACTTAGATTTTACAATTAAAGAAAATACTCATCAGTATAAAAATCAAGGTCTTGTTTCCCTTCAATCTAATCCTATTGGTTGGATCACTGGTTCACAGGTATGTTTTTGTGCTGAAGCTTTTCCAACTGTTGATTATAAGCATGAAGATGCCCCTGCCCTAACGGTACTCGGAACAGTTTTAAGGAACGGGTATCTTCATTCTGCTATTAGAGAAAAAGGCGGTGCATATGGCGCTGGAGCATCTCAAGACTCAAATAACAAAGTTTTTAAATTCTTTTCCTACAGAGATCCAAAATGTACAGAGACATTTAAGGAATTTAAAAAATCTAGAGAGTGGTCAATTAAAAATATTACAGAAGAGCAATTAGAAGAAGGGGTTTTGGGTGTTATATCAAGTATAGACAAACCATTATCTCCATTTGGCGAAGCCATGAGCGATTTTATGAGTTCATTAGATCAAAAAACTCAAGATGAACGTTTGAGCTTTAGATCAAAAGTTAAAGAATGTAGTTTAACTGACCTCGCTATGGTCTCAGAAAAATATTTATTCAATGAATCAAAGCGCTCTGCTATAGCTGGTCAAAATTATGAAACAGAGCTAAAAGATTTAGGGTTTGAAATTAGAAATATATAAATTTAAAAAAAGAAAAATCTTTTTTTCTTTAATTCTTTAGCGCATCCCCAGTA
>CACDVW010000020.1 GCA_902556355.1 uncultured SAR86 cluster bacterium | reverse complement strand
TTTCTGCTGAAACAATTCTTTCTGAACTAAAAAGATTCATATCAGTAGCATCTAACTGAAATCCAAAACGTGGTTGTAAAATACTAGTACTTGCAGGTGTATCATTTCTGAATCCTAACAAACTTGATCCATATTCATTATATGCAGGCCCAGCATCCATCTCAAAACTGTCATACCTTAGCCCATAATTTACAGTTAGGATGTCTGATAGATACCACTTGTCTTGAATATAAAAAGTTTCAAAAGTACCGCTGAATCCAGCCATTGCATAATATGGATCACCTGTTGCTGATTTGTTAAATCTAAAGTAATAAGGTATACCAGCATAATAATTATCTACACCATTAAATCGATAAGCTCCGTTTTCACGAGAAATAAATAGGTTACCAAGCCTTTTATCTATACTGTCGTAGCCAACTGTATATTCATGGTCTCCCATTGAATATACTGCTTTTATGTTTAAGATCTCATCAAACGCAAAACCTTCATTAGCACTTCTATACTTATCTGGGCCTAGAAAAATAACTTCTCTTGAACCTGTTCCTGTATATGTACCATCTGGTTGATCAATTCTAATCTCTACATGAGGAAAGTCTTCCCCACCTAAAGCATCTTGATCATTAGCCCACTCAACTTCTGAATATTTAACTTGCACGTATAAATTATCTGAGATATCTCCATAGTATGCATATGTATCCTTTTCTGTAGTAGCTGGATAATTGTAGTAATGAGAACTAAATCTAATATCATAGTTATATGGTCTAACCTGATTATCTTCAGAGAAACTATAAACATATTCGAGCCTGTGATTATCATTGATATACCAATCTAATTTTAATAACTCTTTATCAGCCATTTCTGGAGGAGGTAAGAAAGAAGTAGTTCCAGGATCATAATTGTATAAAGCTATAGTTTGTTCTCTAACTTCATCAATTAATGCTTGAGTCGCAGTCCTGTATGTATATGGTTCAGCTGGTGTTACAGACGTAAACTCTTCAACAGATGCAAAGAAAAATAATTTATCTTTGATGATTGGGCCACCCAAAACAAACCCTTTTGTCTCATCACTAAATTGACTTGCTCTTTCATCATTTAGCCTACCAACATCATCTTCATCAGTACTATATTCATAATAAGAACCTTTAAATTCATTGGTACCTGATTTTGTTACTGCATTTATGCTCGCGCCAGTAAAGTTACCTTTTGAAACATCAAAAGGACTAATGTCCACTTGAATTTGTTCAATAGTTTCAATACTTATTGGATTTCTTACTGAGGGGAAACCATTTGCATTTAAACCAAGTTGGTCATTTTGTTCAATGCCATCAACCGTAAAGTTATTGTATCTATTGTTTGTACCTGAAACAGCAATAGTTGCATTTCTTGAGGTGCCTTCTACAAATATTCTTGAATCTCTTTTTACATAATCAGATATTGATCTTTCAATGCTTGGAATTCTAGAAATGTCTTCAGACGTTACAGCAAGAGAAGTTTGCACTGAAGAAGATCTTGTTCCAGTAACTACTACATCATCAATGTCACTGGTTAATACCAAGTCAACTGATAACTTTGCAGTCTCAGAAACAGTTAAATAGACATTATCTAAAGTCTCTGTTGCGTAACCGGCTTTAGATACTGTTATCTTATATGGTCCTCCAGGTTTAAGGTTACCAATGGAAAATACGCCATTAGCATCAGATGATGTAGTCTTACTTATTCCTGTAGATACATTAGTTACTGTTACAGAAGCATCAGAGACACCAGCATCTCCCCTAAGAGCAGATGTTGTGTCGTTTGAAGCAAATGTATTAAGTGAAAAAAGAGTTATCAATAAGAACCCAGATAAAAGGTACTTTGATTTATTAAACATATTAAATCCCCGTTAAAATTGTTATATCTCATTATGAACATTTAAAAAAGAATACTCAAGATTTTAAGGAAAAAATTATGTAAATTTTAGGTAACGATTTTATTAAATTTTTAAATCTAATGATTTAAAATAAGGTTCTAGAGCCTTGGGAAGCTTGATTAAATTTGATCCATCGTATCTATTCTCTAAAAGAGCAATAAGCGTCCTTCCAACAGCCAAACCTGAGCCATTAATAGTATGAGCAAAATACTTTCCTTCTTTACATTTAATTTTTATATTAGATCTTCTTGCTTGAAAATCACTAAAGTTTGAACAAGATGAAATTTCTCTATACTTATTTTGACTTGGCATCCAAACTTCAATATCAAAAGTTTTGCATGAAGAAAAACCAATATCTCCAGCACATAACTGAATAACTTGATATGGAAGTTCGAGTAGTTGAAGTATTTCCTCAGCATTTGCTAACAAGCCTTCCAATTCTGCCATCGATGATTCGGGCTTTGAGATTTTGAATAACTCAATTTTTTCAAATTGATGTTGTCTAATAAGTCCCTTCGTATCCCTACCATAGCTTCCAGCTTCTGATCTAAAGCATGGGGTGTGAGCAGTTAATTTGATTGGCAATTGATCTTCGTCTATCAAAACATCTCTGTAAATATTAGTTAATGGAACTTCTGCTGTAGGAATTAAATATAAATTTTCTGAGGTTTTAAATAAATCTTCTTCAAATTTAGGTAAATTTCCAGTTCCAATTAATGAATCTTTATTAGCCATGTAAGGTAAATAATATTCTTCATAACCATTTTTATGAGCTATATCTAACATAAAAGAAATTAAGGCTCTTTGAAGTTTAGCTAAACTTCCTTTAAGCACAGCAAATCTTGAGCCAGCTAATTTTGATGCCAAATCAGTATCAATTTTTTTTGTTAAATCAATGTGATCAACTTTATTGGTAGCTATAATGTCTCCAACTTTTCTAACCAAGACGTTATCGTTTTCATTGAAGCCGTCTGGTGTTGATTGATCAGGAATATTAGGAATATCTAAAAGGTATTCGTTCATAGATTCTAAAAGTGAATTTAATAATTCATTTTCTTTTTTTAAATCTGAGTTAATAGTATCAATTTTTTCTTTCAATGAACCAATATCCGAACCTGAAGCCTTGAGCTTTCCAAACTCTTCGGATAATTTTTTTCTAGTAGATTGAAGTGTTTCCACTTTAACTTGTAAAGCTTTTCTTTCAGAATCAAGGAACCTAAATTTTTTAGAGTCTAATTTGTAGCCTCTTCTATGAAGTGCAACGCTTGTAGCATCAATATTGTCTCTAAGATTTTTTATATCAATCATTTTATTTAGAAAAATTAATACCTATATAAGTTGCTAAAATTGTTAACGTTAAAGTTAGTATTATATATGAACATGCAATTAAAATATTAGTATTAAATAATTCTATAGCCTGATAACTAAATGCAGACATTGTAGTAAATGAACCTAAGAAACCAATGCCAAAAAAATAATACATATAGTCTTTTGATATAATTGAATTACCTAAAAATAATCCAATAACAAGGCAACCTAAAATATTTACAATAAGAATTCCTGTTGGAAAATTTATAGGTATGTATTTAATTACTACTTCATTTAAAAGATACCTAGATATTGCTCCCAAGAATCCCCCAAGTCCAATAAATAAAATATTCATAATTATTATTGAACCTCAAATACGATAAGATTTTTATAATCCATATTATCCTTGTATGAAATTGAAAAGCTTCTTTCTGAGACGATATTTATAAAAAATTGATTATCATTTTTTAAAACAGTAAAAGAGTTTTCATTCATATTATTAATTTCATTCACCTCTATTCCATTAGTTAAAATATCAAATAAAAAAGAGTTGTCGTCAGTTATTTCAATATTTTGGGATTGATTGAATTCATAATCATATATTTCTATTATTGTGTCACGAAGAATATATTTTTCTTTTGTTGGAAAATCTATTGTTATTTCAATAAAATCCTTATTTCGAAGCAATGTTCCTTTTGAGTATATTTCTTCAAAACCCGCGTCTGTGGTTTGGACAAAGTTTAAATTATTTTTTATAAGTTTATTGATAGATGAAATACTATCTTCAGAACAAAGATTTATTGATAGCAATACAAATAATATTAATTTATACAAACTAATCTCTTTTTGGAACTAGAACTTCTCTTGATCCATTCGAGCTCATCTCTGATACTAAACCAGCCTCTTCCATTGACTCTATGAGTCTAGCTGCTCTGTTATAACCAATTCTAAGTTTTCTTTGAACTGCAGATATAGATGCCCTTCTAGATTCGAGAACAAAATTGACTGCTTCATCATATAAATCATCTGAGTCTTCTGAGGATGAGCTTTCTGTTCCTGACCATCCAGGAATAGGACCTGTCTCTTGGGCTGATGAAACAATATCATCTATATATTCTGGTTCAGCTCTTGATTTCCAATCATTTACAACTCTATGGACTTCATCATCACCAACAAAAGCTCCATGAACTCTGATAGGAACTCCAACACCAGGTGGTAAATAGAGCATATCACCATATCCCAATAGCTGCTCTGCCCCACCTTGATCTAATATGGTTCTAGAGTCAATTTTTGTAGATACTTGAAATCCTATTCTTGTAGGTATGTTTGCTTTAATTAAACCTGTAATAACATCAACAGATGGCCTTTGTGTTGCAAGAATTAAATGAATTCCTGCTGCTCTTGCTTTTTGTGCAATTCTTGCAATTAAATGTTCAACTTTTTTTCCAACTAACATCATCATGTCAGCAAATTCATCTACAACTACAACAATAGAGGGAAGAACTTCAAGATACTCTTCATCCTCAGGATGCAATGGGTTGATTAATTGCTTGCCATTTGCTGCAGCCTCTTCTACCTTTTTATTAAAGCCTGCAAGATTTCTTACTCCCATTAATGACATAAGTTTATACCTTCTATCCATCTCAACCACACACCATCTGAGGCCATTTGATGCATCTGTCATATCAGTTATAACAGGAGTTAATAAATGAGGAATGCCATCGTAAACAGAAAGCTCTAACATTTTTGGATCAATTAAAATCAATCTTACATCTTTGGGATCTGATTTAAATAAAAGACTAAGGAGCATTGCATTTACACCAACAGACTTTCCTGAACCAGTTGTTCCTGCAACTAATAAATGCGGCATTTTTGCTAAATCAACTACAACTGGATTTCCTGAAATATCATGACCTAAAGCAAGAGTTAAATTGGATGGTGATTTTTTAAACGCTTGAGAAGATAAAATCTCAGTCAATCGAACCATTTTTCTATTAGTGTTGGGTATTTCAATCCCAACATAAGATTTTCCTTCAATTACCTCTACTACCCTTACACTACTTACTGATAATGATCGCGCTATATCTTGAGCAATGTTTGTAATTTTACTTGCCTTAGTCCCTGGAGCAGGCTGTATTTCAAACCTAGTAACAACTGGTCCTGGAAGTACTGACTCAACAGTTGCCTCAATTCCAAATTCTTCAAGCTTTTTTTCAAGAAGAGATGCTATTTGACTTAACTTCTCTTCAGTAAGAGAAGAACCATCATCAAGAGCTCTATCAAGCAATTCGGTACTTGGCATTACTGTTTTTTCTTGAGATGTTTCAATAATTGGTTCTTTTGATTCTACTTCTTTTATAGCCGACTCAGATGTGTTTGGTAAATCTGGTTGCAGCGGTGAATCTAAAGACTTATTTTTATCGTCTGTAATATTAACTTTTTTAGCAGACACAATTTTTGATTTGAGATTTTTAGCTTCTTCTTTTTTAGATTCTTGGATATCTCTTATTTCTTTTAAGCGAGTAAAAAAACTTGAAGCACTTTCTGAGATAGAACTAAATAGCTTAGATAGCCATGCTCGAAATAAATTAAAAAAATTAATCAACAAATTTCCAATGAAATCTAAAGTCTTTAACCAGGAAAAATTAAATGATAGTGATGATGCAGGAATTATAAAAATAACTAGGAATATTAAACTTCCAATAAAACCAAGAGTATTTGATAGGTTTATAAAAAATATTTTTCCTAAATAACCTCCACTATTTTCAAGGAAATAATATTCAAGAATTGAACAAAAACTAACTAAAAGAATAACTGAGCTAACTATCCTTACTGCAATTTTAACTTTTGAATTATATGAATCTCTAAAAAAAATAGTTTGGAGAGCCCAAATGACTCCGACTGCTAAAATTAAATATGACCCTAAGCCAAAAATGGTAAATAGAAAATCAGATATATTTGCTCCAAGGGGTCCACCTAAGTTATTAATATTTGTTGAGGAAGTTTTATAAAAAACACCTGGATCACTAGGGTCATAAGAAATTAATGCTATTAAAATATATAGAGAAAATGCTATTAAAAAAAAGCTAAGAAAATTTAGTAAAGTATTTTTTACGTAATTTGGTATCACGGTATTTTTTTAATAGTTTTATCTATAAATTATAAGTTTATTCAATCAAAAATGTTTATATTCAACTATAATCATAATCATGTCTAATAATCATAACAAATTAATTATATTAGGTTCAGGTCCAGCTGGTTATTCAGCAAGTATTTATGCAGCTCGGGCAAGTTTAAATCCGATAATTATTGCTGGTTCTCAAGAAGGAGGTCAGCTTACAACAACAACTGATGTTGAAAATTGGCCAGGTGATAGTGATGGACTTCAAGGTCCTGAATTAATGGATAGAATGAAAAAACATTCACAGCAATTTGGAGTCGAAATTGTTAACGACCACATAAATGAAGTTGACCTATCCTCTAAACCATTTGTATTAAAAGGTACTAATTCATATACATGCGATTCTTTGATTATATCAACAGGTGCTAGTGCGATGTATTTGGGGCTTCCATCAGAAAAAGAATATTTAGGCAGAGGTGTTTCAGCATGTGCAACTTGTGATGGTTTCTTTTATAAAGATCAAGAAGTGGTTGTTATTGGCGGAGGAAATACAGCTGTTGAAGAAGCTTTGTATCTTTCAAGGATCTGTTCAAAAGTTTATCTAGTTCATAGACGGGATGAATTAAGAGCTGAAAAAATATTACAAGAAAGAGTATTTAAAGAAGAAGCTAATGGAAAAATTGAAATTCTTTGGAATACACAACTTAAAGAGGTTCTTGGAGATCAAATGGGTGTTAATGGTGTTCTTCTTGATTTTAATGGTGAGGATAAAAAACTTCCAGTCATGGGAGTATTTATAGCAATAGGCCATAAACCAAATACTAATATTTTTGAAGGCCAACTTGATATGGATAATGGCTACATAAAAATTAAATCTGGAACATCTGGAATGGTAACTTCTACATCTGTTGATGGTGTCTTTGCTGCAGGTGATGTTTCAGATCAAGTGTATAGACAGGCTGTAACATCTGCTGGGTTTGGGTGTATGGCTGCCTTAGATGCTGAAAAGTTTTTATCTGAATAAATTTCATGGACTATAAAGCATATTTAGTTGAAGAATTAGATGGAGTATATTCAGGCTCTATCAAAGAACTTCAAATGCATGACATAGAACCAGGAAAGGTTATCATTAAAGTCCATTACTCTTCATTAAATTATAAAGACGCTTTAGCTGCTTCAGGTGTAAAAGGAGTTGCATCCTCCTACCCTTTTGTTCCAGGAATAGATGTTGCTGGAGAAATTTTAGAATCTACATCAGATAACTTTAAAACCGGTGACAAAGTAATAGCAACCGGATATAAGCTTGGCATGTCAGTTTTTGGAGGTTTTGGTGAATTAGTTCAAATACCTCAAGAGTGGGTTGTGCCTCTTCCATCAGATTTTTCACTTCTTCATGCTATGTCGCTTGGGACAGCTGGTTTAACAGCTGGAGCTTGTGTTCAGAAAATTTTAAATAATAATCCATCATTCAAAAATCCAGTTTTAGTTTCAGGTGCTACAGGGGGAGTTGGTTCTGTTGCTGTTAATTTATTATCTAATTTAAATTTTGAAGTTCACGCAATTACTGGAAAATTAAATGAAGAGCTTATTTTAAAAAAAATGGGTGCATCAAGAGTTATTAATAGAAATGAATTCATGGCTGAACCAGTAAAAGCACTTGATAAGGCTATTTACTCAGCAGGTGTTGATACAGTAGGTGGTGATATTCTTTCAAAAATGCTGTCAATGATTGAAAGTCATGGAAGTGTTGCATGTTGTGGAAATGTAGCTGGTATGAAATTCACATCTTCAGTATTTCCATTTATTTTAAGAGGTATTTCGTTGATAGGAGTTGATTCAGCTGAATCAGATATAAACTTCAAAAAAGAAATTTGGGATCTTTTTTCAAATGATTGGTCACTTAATTTAGATGATTATAGTAAAGTTATACCGCTTGAAGATATAGGTGATGAAATTACAAAAATTTTAGATGGCAAACAAATTGGAAGAGTTGTAATAAAACACGGAGATTAAAGGAGATTAAATATGAACAATGATGATTTTGAAAAGTATTATGAATCAAAAGAAGCTAATGAAGATAGCAAGTCAGATGCTAATGTAATCTTATTTCTTGTCATAGTATCAGTAATTGCTATGACTTACTGGGTCGCAGGTCAATAAGAAACTATTTAGCTTCCATTCTCATTGCTGAATCCAACCTAATGGTTTCTCCATTTAGATAAGTATTATTAATAATATGTTCAGCCAGTTGAGCATATTCTTTAACATCTCCAAATCTATGTGGAAATTGAGTTGATTTTAAAAGAGCTTCTTTATTTTCATCTTTAGCCAGCGCCATTAAAGGTGTATCAAATATACCGGGAGCTATCGTGCATACTCTAATACTATGTCTGGCAAGATCTCTAGCTGAAGTTAAAGTCATTCCTATTACACCAGCTTTTGATGCAGCATATGCTGATTGACCTATTTGGCCCTCATATCCAGCAATGGATGCAGTATTTATAACTACCCCTTTTTCACCATTATCATCAAAATCATTTGCATCAATTAACTCAGCACCAAGCCTCATAACATTAAAAGTACCAACTAAATTTAAATCTATAATGAATTTAAATATATCTAATGGATGAGGTCCATTTTTACCAAGTATTCTTGCACCATAACCTGTACCAGCACAATTAACTATAAAATTTAGCTTTCCAAAATTTTCTTTGATGCCATTTATAGCATTCTTTACAGAATCTTCATTCATAACATCTGTATTAAAATAAACAACATTGTCTGTGCCAAGCAGATCAATAACGTCCTTGGCCTTATCATCATTAATATCTAGTATCGCAACCTTGCATCCCTTAGAGACAAAATGCTCAACAGTACCTCTACCCAAACCTGAGGCACCACCTGTGACTAATGCGATATTATTTTTAAGATCCATTTGATTACTCCCTTATTTAGATAACAAAATTATACCTTTAAAAGAAAATAAATATAAAAAACAATTATTGGCACATAAATTGCATTAGTAAAAGCGAATATAAATTATTTTTCATATTAAGGAGAAAAAAATGAAAAAATTAATTCTTATGGTAGGGCTATTAGTCACTCTTCCATCGTTTGCAGGCGTTAGTGCTAATGTAGGCATTACATCTGATTATATATGGAGAGGAATGACTCAATCAGACGGTATTTCTGTTTCTGGTGGTTTTGACTATGAAGCTGATAATGGATTCTATGCTGGAGTCTGGGGTGCAAACATTAACTGGGGTTATGCAACAGATGACGCTGGCGTATTAACTGATTATGGCTCAGGAAATGAATTTGATGTTTATTTTGGATACGCTACAGAAGTTGGCGGTATTGGTGTTGATCTTGGATACGTTTCTTTTAAATATCCTGGAATTAGCGCTTACGACTTTGAAGAAGTTGTACTCGGTTTAAGCATGGGTGATTTTGGTATTACATATGCTAACGCAACAACAAGTGGTTTTACTGATTACCTAGAATTCTCATATGCAATAGGACCTGTTGGTTTTTCATATGGTCAATACGATGATATGGGTGATAATCTTTTAGTTTCATATGGTTTCTCATGTGGATCATATGATTGTTCAGTAGCATACTCAGATTTTTCTGATGATGGTTACAGTGGCGAAGATGAAGACGCTCTTGTATTTTCAATTTCAGCAAGTCTTTAATTTCTAACCCCTTTATTACAATGAAATTAATTACTTCAATCATAAAGCCTTTCAAGCTTCAAGAGGTGAGAGAGGCTTTAGTTAGCGCTGGAATCGAAGGTCTTACAATAACTGAAGTTAAAGGTTATGGAAGACAAAAAGGACATACAGAAATGTACAGAGGCTCTGAATATTCTGTAGATACGTTACCAAAAATTAAACTAGAAATTTTAGTTGATGACTCACAAGTTGATTTAGTTAAAGAAACAATAGTGACAACAGCTCAAACTGGAAAAATTGGTGATGGAAAATTATTTATAACATCTGTCGACGAGGTCGTCAGAATTAGAACTGGTGAAACTGGTTCTGAAGCAATATAAGGAGTAAAAAATGGAAATTGCATTTGCATTAGATACATTTTATGCCGTTATGGCTGGAGCTCTAGTAATGTTCATGGCAGCTGGTTTTACCATGCTTGAAGCAGGACTAGTCCAGAAAAAAGATGTATCAGAAATTGTTACTAAAAATATAGGACTATATTCGATAGCTTGTATCATGTATTTGGTTTGTGGATTTATGTTAATGTATCCTGGAGGAGCAATTCTTGAGGGTTATTTACCAAAAATTGGCACATCACTAGGTTTATCTACAAGCCTTCCAAATGAAGAAATTGGAATGCCATATGGCATGGACTATTCACAGCAAGCTGACTTTTTCTTCCAAGTAGTATTTGTTGCAACAGCTATGTCTATTGTTTCAGGTGCTGTAGCTGGAAGAATGAAATTAGTACCTTTCTTCTTGTTTGCTATTGTTTTAACAGGATTTATCTACCCTATCCAAGGTTATTGGAATTGGGGCGGAGGTTTTCTTAGCTCAATGGGATACTCAGACTATGCTGGATCAGGTACTGTTCACTTGTGTGGAGCTGCAGCTGCTTTAGCAGTAGTTTTAGTTCTTGGACCTAGAAATGGTAAATATGCTGAAGATGGAACGTCTCTACCAATGCCTGGATCAAATATACCAATGGCAGCATTAGGCGTATGGATTCTATGGTTAGGCTGGTTTGGATTTAATGGTGGTTCAGAGCTTATAGTTAGCACAGAAGCTTCTGCTATCGCAGTCAGTCAAGTGTTCTTGAATACTAATATGGCCGCTTCAGGTGGTGTTGTTGCTGCAATACTATTAAGTCTAATCTTAACAGGGAAAATGGATGTCACTATGGCAATGAATGGTGCTATAGCTGGTCTAGTTGCTATTACAGCAGGACCAAGTGCTCCTTCAGCAGGAATTGCAGTACTAATTGGTGCTCTTGGTGGTGCCTTAGTCTACTTCTCAATTCTTTTCTTTGATAAGACTTTAAAAATTGATGATCCAGTTGGTGCTATTTCAGCTCATGGAGTTGTTGGTATTTTAGGTGTTATGGTAGTTCCATTTACATCTGATGCTTCTTTTGGCCTTCAGGCATTAGGAGTTATATCAATTGCTGGCTTTACGTTTATAGCTAGTTACATTGTTATTTCAGTAATTGATAGCTTTGTATCTATTAGAGCAACTGATGAAGAGCAATATGCTGGTTTGGATAATTCTGAGATAGGAGTTGAAGCTTATCCAGAATTTTAAGTTTATAGGTTAGTGTCCATATCTCCCCCTATATATAACCTAACCTGTAATATACTAAAAGCCGTTACACCCGTAGCGGCTTTTTTTCTGCACTCTATTTAAGCATATTAAAAATATTTAATTATTTTCTGTTCTTTTTTATATCATTCAAACATTAATAATTTGGCATATAAATTGCATGTCAATAATATATATATTTTTAAGGGAGATATGATGAATAAGATGTATTTAATCTTAGGTAGTCTTTTGGCTACTCAGGTTGTTTATGGGGATGAATTAAATTCAGGTGATACTGCTTGGATACTTACCTCTACTGCTTTGGTCCTTTTTATGACATTGCCAGGTTTAGCCTTATTTTATGGAGGCCTTGTTAGAACAAAAAACGTTCTTTCAGTTTTAATGCAGTGTTTTACAATTGCATGCTTAATGTCAGTATGCTGGGTTATTTATGGTTATAGCCTTGCGTTCAAAGGTGATGGTATGTTTATAGGCGATCTAAGCGCACTATTTTTAAATGGTGTAGAACGAGATTCTCTGTCAGGTACACTTCCTGAATCAGTATTTATAACTTTTCAAATGACATTTGCGATTATTACACCCGCACTTGTTGTTGGAGCTTTTGCTGAAAGAATGAAATTTACAGCAATGTGCCTTTTTTCAGTTGCATGGTTTACTTTTGTATATCTACCAGCATGTCATATGGTTTGGGGCGGTGGATATCTTGGATCGATAGGTGTTATAGATTTTGCTGGAGGCCTGGTTGTTCATGCTACATGTGGTATTGGAGCGCTAGTTGCAGCATTATATCTGGGACAAAGAAATGGTTTTATGAAATCTCCTATGCCACCACATAATAGAACAATGGTAATGATTGGTGCATCAATGCTTTGGGTTGGTTGGTTTGGCTTTAATGCCGGAAGTGCGGTAGCTGCCGATGGTTCTGCAGGTATGGCTATGCTAGTAACTCATATCAGTGCCTCAACAGGTGCTTTGACATGGATGGCTATTGAATGGATTAAATCAGGTAAAGCCACCATGATTGGTATAGCTACAGGAATGGTAGCTGGTTTAGCTACTATTACTCCAGCTTCTGGGACTGTGGGTCCAGCTGGAGCATTATTAATTGGATTCTTAGCAGGGTTAGTATGTTTTTATGCCACTCAAGCCGTTAAGTCTTACTTCAGAATTGATGATTCGCTTGATGTGTTCCCTGTCCATGGTGTTGGCGGTATTCTTGGCATTATTATGATTGCTTTTGTTGGTAATCCTGATGGTTTTCTTGGCTCTGGAGCTGCTGGTATCTCTGAAGATGGTGCTATTGCTCAGCTAATGATTCAACTTCAAGGAGTTGTTGTTGTCTCAGCTTATACAGCAATAGTTACATACGTAATTCTAAGATTAGTTAGTTTAATAACTGATGTCAGAGCTTCGGAAGAAGACGAAGATATTGGTTTAGATATGAGTGAGCATAACGAACAAGGTTATAGTTTATAAGACAGAATTACTATATTGCTTTAAAAGAAAAGGATGCATTTCTTCTGGTATTAAGTGCATCCTTTCATTTAAATACTCCATAGCTTCATCTATCTCATTTTCAGTGAACTCATGATTAGGTATATTAATGCCCTGCATAATACATGCAGCTATATTTGTAGAATGGTTTTTATAAGAGAGTTTAATTTTATTTGTTATTAATTCAGCTATATCTTCATAACTGTTTGATTCAAATTTCAACGGTTTTCCTATGCATAAATGAACATTACCTTTATCTCCAGTAATACCATCTGAAATACTTAAAAGATCCTCTCTAGGTTCTTTTTCATAGACGCTATTAATAGAAGTTAAATATAATTCCTTTGCTTTCAAAAGATCATTAGGATCTTTTTGATAGGATATTGCTACAGGAATCAGAGAAATACTATTAAAAAAGTCACTTACTGAAGTGTTTTTTCTTTCATTTAAATGAATCATTTTTAATACAGCCGGGTCAGTGAAATCAATGCCGTCTTTAGATCTGCCCTGCTTTTGTGCAATCCATACTGACTGATTGTTATTAGAAATTGAATTAATTATAAATTCAGAGGCTAGATGTAAACTTTTATATATATCTTTCTTTGATTTACCAGATCTATCAATTATGAAACTTTTATTTAGTCTCATTAAATCTGAAGCCCATTTTTCATTCATCAAGTTATTGCCAACAGCATTGTTAGTAGTATTGATTCCACTCTGATGTAGTTTTAAATTTAACAAGGCTGAATCTAAAGTAATATCTCTGTGATTGGATAAAAATAGATAACCTTTACCGATTTCAAGATTATCAATGCCTTCGATTGAAAAATTATCGATAGTCTTGTTAACAACATCTAATACTATTGATTCAAAAAATTTTTGATAATCTTTAATTGTTTTAATATTTTTTGTTTTACGTCTCAAGAAAAATGTAACTAATTTCTCAATCATAGGAACATTCTGGAGCCACTTGTTTTTATTAACCGCTAAAATAGTTTTAATAACATCTTTGTCTTTGGCTAGATTTAATAAAACTTTTTCAACTTCTTGATCTTCGTATGGACGTATGGAATCAAATTTACTCACAGCTATAAAGTACTAAATATAGTTTTCTTATATTTTACATTATTAATGTATACAATAGTTTTACATGAAACCTTATCTAAATTATTCAGGAGTTGCAGTTTTAGCTCATAGAGGAGGCTCTATCGAGTCTTATGAAAATACTATTGAATCATTTTATTACTCTCAATCACTAGGATGCAGATTTATTGAAACTGATGTGCAAGTGTCATCTGATGGAATTCCTTATATATTCCATGATGAAACTCTAACCAGACTATTGGATAAAAATGATGTATTTAGCAACTTACATTCCTCTGAGATAGAAGATTTAAGAATCTTTGAATCTCATAAAATACCAAGACTAGATGAAACACTTCAGACTTTCCCTGATATGTATTTTCAAATTGATGTAAAAACTGATGAAGTTGCTATGCCAGCACTAGAAGTTATCCATCAATGTAAGGCTGAAGATAGAGTTTGTATTGCAAGTTTTAGTAGCGCTAGACTATCAAAAGTAAGTAATAAGTATCCTGAAATATGTTTATCTATGGGGCCTAATGAGGTCAGTAAAATGCTTTTATCAAGCTTTGGTTTATATAAAAAGACTATTATGGGGGACTGCTTGCAAGTACCAATGTACTACTATGGAATTAAGGTAGTAACCAAGAGATTTGTTGATTTTATCCATAGCAAAGGACTAAAAATATGTGTTTGGACAATTAACGATAAAAAAACTTTTAAAAAACTTATACATATGGGTGTTGATGGAATTATTACTGATAAGCCCAAATTATTATTTCAAGTTTTAGATTCAGAAACTAATTAATAAATTTAACTAGTAGCCTTTTAGCAATAATATAAATTGGAATAATTATTGAAGTAGTTATAAGTATTTCGATCGGTGTAGAAAAATCAATTAGACTTCTTATAAAAGGGGCAAGAATAAAAGCTGTAACTGCTCCTAAAATACTATAAAAAATAATAGATTCTTTACTAAGCAATTTCATTTTTTACTCTTGTTAATAATAATCCACCAATAATAAATAAAATTGCTATAGGCAATAAAGCTATTCTCACATTTCCGTATAAAGTTAAAAGACTGCCAACCAGAAGAGGTCCTAATATAGCTCCTGCCCTCCCCATTACATTATACAAACCAAAAAACTCACCAGCTTTTTCTTTAGGAATTAATTTTCCAAAGTAACCTCTTGAACTTCCCTGAATACCGCCCTGAACACATCCAACCCATGCAGCTAAAAGATAAAATTCAAGGGCACTTGATAAAGTGGTGCTATAAATAATGATAAATATATAGGAACAAATAGTTATATATAAAACTAATTTATCTCCAAATCTATTAGCCACATACCCCCAAATTAATGTAGCAGGAAAGGCAACAAGTTGAACAAGTATTAAAGCTTGAATAATAGAACTAGTTTCTAATCCAAGGTTCAGAGCAAAAGTTGAAGCAAGATAAATTACAGTATGAGCACCATCAATAAATAAAAAAAATGCAATCAAAAAAAGGAAAGCATTTTTATACTGATAAACAGATTTTAATGTTGTGACGATATTCTTTAGTGATGAAAGAACAATGCCTTTAGATTTATGATGATCTCTAGTTTCTTGAAAATTTAATAATAAAGGTATTAAAAATAATAACCACCAAACAGATACCATTAAAAATGAGACTCTAATTGCATCAGATTGTGAGGCAAGACCAAATGATGTTGGATAAATACTCATTAATGCATTCACTATGAATAGCAATCCTCCGCCCGCGTAGCCCCATGCATAACCCTGGTTAGAGATTATTGAAAACTTTTCAGGTGTTGAGATCTTTGTAAGAATTTTGTCGTAAGGAATTTGTGCTACACAAAAACAATAATTTGCTATACCAAAGAAAACCAATGCATAAATCCATGATCCAACAGAAAGAAAATATAAAAGTCCAACAAAAAATACAGAAGTGATTGTAAAAATTGTTAGAGATTTTTTAGTTGACTGATTAATATCAGTAATCGCACCTATAACAGGGCCAGACAGTAAAATAGATACATTACATATAACTAAAGTCCAATTTAAATATATAGATGCTTCGATTTTAGGTAGGTTTGATGCCCAAAATTCTAAATAAAAAATTGGAAAAAAAGCTGCAACAACAGTAGTAGCGAATGCTGAATTTCCAGCATCATAAGCAATCCATGATTTAACAGTTCTTGTAAAAGTTTTATCTGGCGAGTTATTCAATAGGAATTACATTATTTTAAGTTGACTTTATTTTATATCCTTTGCTAACAAATAACCTTGTAAATAGTGATATTTTTGTTATATTTTTTTAGGGAGGAGTGTGACATGAGTGATAGTCAGACTATAAAACTAGGTAGTTATTTTGTACTTGGTATTGGTTTCGTAGTATTTTTACTCGGTTTAGGGGCCTATATATTTTATTAGCCTGGAGGCCAATTTAAAGACCTACCTGATAAAAGATGTAAATGCAGGTGAAAGACACTTTGACCTGCTTTTGCACCATTGTTGATAACAATCCTAAATGTGTTATCTAGATTAAGCTGTTCAGCAACCTTCCCCGCCACTAACATTAAATGCCCTAAAACTTCCTGATCTTCAATTGATGAATCTGAAAGTTTTGGTATTACTTTTTTTGGAATTATTAATAAGTGTGTTGGAGCTTGTGGATGAATATCTTTTATTACTATAGAGAGGTCGTCTTCATAAATAATATCTGCTGGTATCTCTCTATTTATTATTTTTTCAAATAAAGTCTCAGACATTATTAAAAGGCTCTAAAAAATCTAAAACCAATATAGAAAATTGCTGCTGTCATAAGAATAGCCAACAAAATAATAAATAAATCTCTAATAGTTTGTAAAAAACGGCCTTGTTTTTTTGCTCTAACAAGTTGCATTAGTAAATAAACTAATGCGATGGTACTTACAACTAAAATAAAAACACTTAACATAATTTATCCTAAAACAGATCCTATTCCTGTGACTAGAAAGCCTAATGCTAAACCCCAGCATATGCAAGCTATTAGATCTGCTATATAAAATTTAATAACTTTTAAATCTGATATTCCAAGTAAAAATGGAACAATTGGTCTTATTGCAGGAATAAACCTACCCATTAAAACTGTGTATGACCCGGTTCTATCTAAAAATTTTTGAGCTCTATTAATAACCTTTTCTCTTTTTTGAACAACCTTAGTTGACATAATTTGTGGGCCGATAGTTTTACCAAAAATAAAACCTGACATATCTCCTAAATGAGCACCAATGACTGCTACAGGAACAATGGCAGTTATTGGCATTAATTCAGTGTTATAAACCAAAATACATATAGAAAACAAGATTGCACTTGAAACAATTAACCCTGAAAGAATAAAGGATTCAAGAAAAGCAAAAAACAATACAAATAACCACGCATATTCAGCATTAGCATTCAAATATATTTCTATTTTTTCGAACATAGGTTATTTAATATTAATCAAAAATAATATTTTACTTTATTAAAGCCGTTAGCTTATAGTTTAAAACTTATAATTAAAATATCTAAAATGATTAAGGAATTTCAAATAAATATTGATGACAGCCGAATTGCGCTTTTGCACAAGAAAATTGAGTTAACAAGATGGCCGGATGAAATAAATAATGAATACTGGTCTCATGGAACTAGCATGAGTTTTCTTAAAGACTTATCTGAGTATTGGATAAATGATTTTACTTGGAGAACACATGAAAAAGAATTAAATGATATTGGTAGTTATAAATTTACTTCTAAAACAGGTCTTGATATTCATTTTCTTCATGCTAAATCTAATCAAAAAAATGCATTGCCTCTTGTTATGACCCATGGATGGCCGGGAAGTGTTCAAGAATTTATTAAAGTCATTCCTTTGATACAGGAACAATCTAATAGACCAATAGATATAATATGCCCTTCCCTTCCAGGATTTGGCTTTTCTGATAAGCCAAAAGATCTTGGAATGAATTCAAAGGAAATAGCAAAAATTCAACATGAGCTAATAATGGCTTTGGGATATAAACAATACGTTGTCCAAGGTGGTGACTGGGGTGCAACAGTTAGCAAATGGATGGCGGAACTATTTCCTGAAAGCTGTATTGGTATTCATTTAAACTTAGTGATTGCATTTCCTCCAAATACCGAAAATCCAATGGAGGGAGTAACAGATAAAGAATTGAAGTTGCTTGAAAATTTTAATAAATATAAAACTCAAGGTTATGGTTACTATGAAATCCATAAAACAAAACCTCAAACCATAGGATACGGTCTTAACGACTCACCTATTGGCCTTGCTGCATGGATATCTGAAAAATTTTATGGCTGGTTTGATGGCAATGATAACAATTTAGTTATATCTAATGATGAGGTCTTAAGCATAATATCTCTCTACTGGTTTACAGAATCTATAACCTCTTCTGCAAGACTCTATAAAGAAAATGGTGACTTTGGTTTTTCTTTTAACTCAATCAAGCAACCAATGGCTGGTGCTATTTTTAAAAGAGATATTATGTTGCCACCAAGGGTTTGGGCTGAAAAAATTTATAACGTAGTTCAGTGGAATGAATATGATGGCGGGCATTTCGCAGCTATGGAAAGACCAGATGAGCTATCAAATGATGTGATTCAGTTCATCAATAAGTTAGAGCTCTAGTGCTTTAATTACTTCCTCGAATGAAATATATTTAAAATTTTGTCTTTTAACTATTTTTTTTCCATCGTTGGTACCGTCTTGAACTACTAGCAAACCCTTTGGATATTTACTATTAAGCCTATTACTAATCACATCAATACCATCAGTGTCATTTACATTATCAATCTTTCCTGAATGACCGATTTTAAAGCTACCTAAATAGTTATAAGGCTCAGTACGATTATACACATTAAACGAATTATCACCTTGAGATGAAAGTAAAATATAACCATCATTAGTTGATGTTTTATAGATAGTAACTCCTTCAGGATCATCATCAATATTTCCTGATCTTGAATCAATAATCACAGGATTGGAGAAGTCTAAGTTTGAATTTATTTTATATGCTCTGAGTATGCCTCTGTCTTGTTCTTCAGAAATTAACAGCGTTCTGTTGTCATCATCATAAACACAACCTTCTGATTGAGCAGCATTTGCATTATTGAACGTTTTTAATAATGACAAGCCGTCTTCATTATAAGACCACATTTGAACTCTAGAACCCTCATCTTCGGTTATAAAAGCTATCACACCAAACTCTTGATCATATCCAGCGCAAACACCGTATACGATCATATTAGTACTGCCCTTAAAAGAAGGATCTTTTTCAATATTAAAGTTTTTTGATTTGGCTAGAGCATCCATTGCCTCATCTTCGTATATCCACAAGTCTAAAGTACTAGTTGTTCTATTTGAAGCAAAAATAAATGTGTAGGACCCAAGCTCATCTAAATTCACTGATCTAAGATCAATATTATTTATATTTCCTAATTTTGTGTAACCAATTTTTTTTGCATTTAAATCGTAGGTATAAACTCCACTTTTTTTATCAGTTCCAAAAACAAGTGAGTTAGTAGTTGATTTATTATTTATCCATATTGCCGGGTCATCAGCTGCATCACCTTTTGTTACAACCTGTGGGGTTTCAGCATTAGGCTTTACAACATATACAATTTTGTCTTCAGGATCACCATATACAATAAATGAAAAGGAAATTAGAGATGAGAAGAATAATTTTTTTAACATGTATAAAGTTTTAATAAAAAAGGCAACGTTATCACGCTGCCTTTATGAGTT
>CACDVW010000019.1 GCA_902556355.1 uncultured SAR86 cluster bacterium | reverse complement strand
GAGACTGTAACCAGTTATACAGAAGATCTTTTAAACTATATTGCAGAAGATCAAAACATTGATGCAAGTAAGATAGCACCAAATGTAACTGCAAGACCTGAATCTGTAACAATACAAGAGGATACATCAATAACGATTGATGTGCTTGCAAACGATTCTTATCTCCCCTCAGCCCCAATAACAATATCTATAACAAATGGAGATAATGGTTCAACTGAATTAACTGAATCTATCCCGCAAAAGATTTTATACACACCAGATTTAAATTATTTTGGCTCAGATACGTTTGTTTATACTATTTCACAAGGTGATAAAACTTCTAGTGCTGAAGTATCGATTACAATCGAATCAGTGAATGATTTACCGCCGATAGGTATAGCATCCACTATTCAAGTTGATGAAAATCAAACAGCAATAACAACTATTACCATTCCTGATACTGATGATGACGGAGATGAGTTAACCCTCACACTTGGTGGCACTGACGCCGAAAGCTTTAATCTTTCCAGTGAAAATGTTTTAACTTTCAAAGAAGCGCCTGACTATGAAACTAAAAGCTCATATGCCATTACTTTATCTTTAACCGATGGTATTGATACAGAATTAAAAGAAGTTGAAATTTTAATTAATAACCTAAATGACAACTCACCAATTTTGACGGTTGGAGATGTATCTATTGAAGAAAACATTAAAAATATAACTACTGTAACTGCCTCTGATGCAGATGGAGACCCTTTAATTTTCAGCCTTAAAGAAAATGTAAATGATAATTCTGAACTAATAATTACTCCTGACGGTCTTTTGTCATTTATCACAGCAGCTGATTATGAGACAAAAACTGAATATGTAGCTTTTATAGAAGTAACTGATGGGTTATTTAGCGATGATATAGCTATAAATATTTCTGTAACAGATGCAAATGATAACCCACCAGTAATTGTGTCTTCAGGTTTTACATCAGATGAAAATCAAATAACTATAGGTTTAATTGAAGCAACAGATGTTGATACTAACACCGAATTCTCATATCAAATAAGTGGAACTGACGCGGAATTTATTTCAATAAATGAGAATGGTTTAATGAGTTATATTACTGCACCAGATTATGAAACAAAGAGTTCTTATGTGATTAATTTGAATGTTTCAGATGGTTTAAATAGCACTGATAAAGAACTCAACATAGAAGTGAATAATATCCTTGAGGATATTATTTCTAGCACGATTACTATCTCTGATGGTACAGATTCGCAGGCCCCAGTTTTAGATATTGTTTTAAAATTAGATGAGTTGTCTGGAGTTAAAAAAGTATATGCAGTTTTAAGCAATAAAGCACCATCTGGACTTCAGGCAGATGAATATGAAACTTATAGAAATTGTGGTGGTGTAAAAGTATTAGAATTAAATAATTCTTCGTCAACAATCTGGACAACATCACAAGAATTAAACGCAGAATCAACACAAATTTGTAACTATGTAGTTGATTATTATTTTAATTTTTATGATATCGAAAACGAAACAGCACCGCCAACTCCAGGTATTCATTTATCCTATGGAAATGGCAGGCTTTATGATAATAAGCAGTACTCTACCCATTCTTATGGTCGCTCAGAAAATGATATTAATATTGAGAATGTTGCAAGCAAAAATACTGTAGATACCTTTAGTACTAACGGTCAAGAATATGCCTATCTTTTATATTCTCCATCAAGTGAATATCCTGAAGAATGCAGTATTGGTACATTCCAGATTAACTCAATTACAACACCAACTTTAGCTGTTCCAGATTTGGCCTGTACTTCGGCGATGTTAACTGGTTCTACTGAGGATTCAGATAAAATAACATATGATTTTTATATCTACACAGCTGATTTAGCAGAGATAACTAGAGCATACTTATGGCTTCCAGCTAAGACTGTAGACATTTCGGATAATGGTAGATCGAATTCAAGAGAATTATCAGTTGTGGTCGGTGATATAGATAATAGTGATCCAAGAATTTCAAGGTTTGTTATGTCTGTTGATAAGGAAGCAGCACACCCCACTAATACAAGTGCATATATTCAAGTTGATATATTTACAAAATCATTGTTAGCCTATTTTAGCAACCAAATGGAGGCAACAATACCAACTGTTGAATTAAGTGATATTCAACCTCCTGAAATTATTTCTGTTGATTTTTCTAATTATACAAACCCATCAAGCCCCCAAAGAGATTTTATAAAAATAGATGTTTCAACAAAAAATGACGTAGGAAGTAATGGAGTGATAACATCTTTAAGAGATATTTGGTTATATGCAAAAAGTCCTACCTGTCTTGATAAAGTCTTCTATGTCAGAGATGATTATGATGGCAAAATTGATACTTCATTAACCGATATTTCTGCAACAATACCTATTCTTAAATCCGAATTAGGAACGTATCAAATTGTAGATATGAATATCAATGACCATGGATATGCTGAATCTTACTATTATGATTTGCAATCTGCTGATGTTGAAAATAATCCACTGATTGGTACAACATTTACTGCTGGCGATGGAAATGATCCATCCTGCCCATTATTTTTAAATATTCCTGATAATGATGTAATTACTATGGAAGAAAATAAAATTGAGGTTGGCACATTTACTGCACAAGGATCTCAGGCTGATAGTCTTGTTTATACACTTGATGATGATATTTTTATAGCTTCAAATGATGAAAGGGTATCAATTAACGACAAGCTGAAAATTAATGCATCAACTGGTGAAGTTACTTATATAAACCCACCTGACTATGACAAATTAACTGATCTTGATTCTGGGTATTTCATGGTTAGAGCTACTTCATCGCAAGATTCTACTCTTTACAGAACAATTTTCCGTGAAATAGTTTTAGAAAATTTAAATGATAATGCGCCACAAATTATTACTACTGAAATGTCTGCAAATGAGAACCAGACAGTAATAGGTTGTATTACACATGCTGATATAGATATTAATGTTCAAGCAACTTTTGTATGTACATCAGATGAAGAGCTAGGTGTAACTTATCCTAGCTTAGAAAACTCTTTCTCAGTTGCTGGAGATAATATTTTAATAGATGCTCAAACTGGTGCACTCTCATTTGAAACTGCGCCTGACTATGAAGAAATAACCTCTTATACAGCTACAGTTACTATTTTTGATGGAGAAAATTCGACTACTTCTGATATAACAATCAATGTAACAGACGTTAATGATAATCCACCAGTTGTTACATCTGAAAAGTCTTATTCAGTGAAAGAAAATCAATCATCTGGTGGAACGATTCAAATTACCGATCCTGATACTGTTAATGTATTTACATTTACAATTGATGAAACTTATGAAGATGGTTCGTTGTTTTCAATTAATTCTAGTGGCGAACTTTCATTCATATCAAACCCTGACTATGAATCAAAAAATTCATACAAAGTTAGAGTAACAATTAATGATGGTGCATTTGAGATTACAGAAGATTTCTCAATCACATTGGAGGATGTTATTGCTGAAGCCATTCCTACATATGCTGATCTTAATTTATTGCCACAAGATTCTAATTCAACTTCAGTTCAATTAATAAGCTCAGTTCTTGAGGGAAGAACAGCAACTTATTCAATTGAAGTAGACCCAACATATGGTACCGCAACACTTGATACATCAACAGGTATATTAAGCTATACAACTGATTACTCTGATGTAGCAGTTGAAAAAATTACATTTAGGGTTAATGATGGTGTGGTTGATGACGGTGTAGCTGATCTTACTCTAAATTTAAACTCTGATCCTGCATATAAGCATTCATGGTATCTTCACAATACAGGTCAATCTGCTTTCGCATCATACTTTGGATTGCCTGGAGAAGATTTAAATACAGATACGACAATTTCAAATGGACATACTGGTAAAGGAGTTGGTATTAATGTTATTGATGAAGGGCTTGAAATAGCACATGAAGATTTAATTGAGAATATCAAAGATGGATATTCATGGGATTTTGAATACGGTGACACAGATCCAACAAATGAGCTTCCTTACGGTGATCACGGAACTAGTGTGGCTGGCATCATAGCAGCTAAAGGTTGGAATAATCTTGGTGGAAGAGGTGTAGCACCTGATGCAGATCTGATTGGTTATAACTTTCTTAACTATCAATGTAGCTCGTGTCAAACAGATTCATGGGGCTATAACGATGATTATTCAGGCTCTATGGATATTTTTAATATGAGTTATGGAACAGGAAATTATTACAATGATGAAATAACTTTTAGCTTTCCATCACAAAATACTTTAAGTTCACTTGATGATGCTGCTCTAAAGAATGGAGTGAATAATCTTAGAGATGGCAAGGGTGCTCTGTATATTAAATCAATGGGTAATTCTTTCTACAGCAATGCAACCAACGGCCTTGGTTGTGGAGAGCCAGGTGTTGATGATGAAGGTGCCTTTGGCTGTAGTATTAGATTTCATGATGAAGTACATACAACTCCATACATTATTGGTGTCGCAGCCTTAAAAGCCACAGGTATTAAATCGTCATATTCAACAACAGATGCTTCGATTTGGATTTCAGGGTTCGGTGGCGAGTTTGGGTATAACGAAGATTATCAACCTGGTCTTGTCGATAGAGCATATGAGCCTGCACTGATAACAACTGACCAATCAGGCTGTACTGCAGGATATGTAAGTTGGTATTACTATCCACGAAATAGATATAACGATTGGGGTTATATTAATTCACCTCTTGATGAAAATAGTGAATGTAATTACACATCAACGTTTAATGGTACTTCCTCTGCAGCACCATCAGTTGCTGGTGGTATAGCAGTTCTTTTGGGAGCATATCCAGATCTAACTTGGAGAGATGTAAAACATATCATGGCAAGTACAGCTAGGAAAAATGATTCTGGTAGATCATATTCAAGAAATGGACTCATTCAATATGATTGGATAGATAACGCTGCTGGCTATTCACATCATTATTGGTATGGATTTGGTGCATTTGATTTAGGAGCAGCAATGAATTTTGCATCTAATTATTCAGCAGGATCTTTGGGAGTATTCAATGAATATGGTTGGAAAGAATCAGAACCAAAAGAAACAATTGAAGTAAGCGTAGAAGCAAATGCAAATGGATCTGGCAATGTTTATGTTATCGATGGAGTCCAAAGAAAAACATTGATTCTTAATTCCGGTACTACTTACACATTTAATCATCCAAGCAATCATCCACTAAGGTTTTCAACAACGTCTGATGGTACTCATGGGGGAGGTGTTGAATACACAGACGGAGTTACAAAATCTTCAGGTGTTACAACTATAAAGGTAAGTGATGATGCCCCAATCACTTTATATTATTACTGTGATATTCACTCAGGAATGGGATCAGATATTGGTATCGATCAACCAGGAAATCTAAATTTAATAGTACCAAGCTTTAGCTCTGTTGAAGACAAGATAAATTATATTTCAGAATCTTCTAATAATTTTGTGGAGTTTATTCAAATTAAAATTTATTTAGATAAAGATATCCCAAAAGATATTGGCATACATTTAATATCTCCAGAGGGTACTGAAATGAGTATTTTACATCCATTCTCTAATGTATCAGGCAACCCGTCAGGAGACTGGTTTATTATGGGTGTTACAGGTTTCTATGGTGAGAAAATTAACGGAGACTGGACATTAAAAGTTACCGATTACACTGATAACGAGGATTCTGGAACCTTAATTGATTGGGGTATAAATGTTTTTGGAAATTAATATTAAAAAACACACGTCGGCACTCATACTAACAACATTCTGTTTGATAAGTATTAATGCAATTTTTGCTCAAGATCTAAAAGATAAACCAATATTGGTATCAAAACCAATTTATCTTAAATCTGAAGAAATTAATTCCGATAAATTTGATGAGACGCCATTATCTCAAGAATACAAATTATTAAAAAATTCATTAGTTTATAGATTAAATATAACTCCAAATGAACTTGATCCTAGATTACAAAATAATGACAACAATTCTGCATCTGAAAGAGAAATTAAAAATAATAAAAATTTAGCTGGAAAATATTTATATGCTTTCTCTCAAGAGGAAGTATCTCAATTACTTGGATTGGATTTAGTCAGGCCATCTATTAAAAAGAATCTTTCTGAGCCTCAACCTAAGTTAATTAATGAGTTTAGAGTTATTTTAGATCAAAATGAGCGAGTTTATTTCACGGACGGTTCGTTATTAATAAAGTTTAATACTAATGTAAACTTTTCTGAATTTGCATCTCAAAATAACTTAATGCTTAAAAAAGAATATATTGATCTTAATATGGGTGTTTATGTTCATAATAATTTTAATACCCTCGAAAGTAAAATTGAATTTCTTAAAGAAACAAGCTCAATATCTAATGTTCAATATAATGTTATTGATCCGTATATTTTGCCCGAATAGAATTTGTTCTATTTATATTTGGAATTATAAAAATTTAGATTTGAATCTTTAATTGAAAAAATCCTAACTGCAAAAATATCTTTTAAATAGTTTTGATAATTTTTCCAGGGTGCTTTATTCCCTTGTTTTGGCATTTGGCTTAGTCCTCTTTCAAAGTATCCAGAAGTAAAATCAATTAATCGATCATCACCATGCGCATTTTTATCATCTATTGGCTCACAACAGCTAACGCCTTTTTTATCCATTAGGTTTATTAGTCTGCATACATACTCGCAAGTAAGATCAGCACGCAATGTCCACGAAGCATTTACATAACCAAAAGACATAGCAAAATTTGGTACTCCACTAAGTAACATGCCTTTGTAAGTCAATCTTTTATTGGGTTCAACTTTATCATTATCAATTGTCACATCAATTCCATTTAAAGCATTTAATTCAATACCCGTAGCTGTAACAATAATATCTGCCTCAACTTTAGTACCTGAGTTAAGAAGTATGCCATCAGATTGAAATTCATTGATAGTATCAGTCACTACAGATGCTTTTTTATCTCTAATTGATTGAAAAAGATCACTATCTGGAACTAAACATATTCTTTGATCCCATGGTTTGTATGAAGGTGTAAAGTGTTTTTCAACATCATAGCCTGCTCCCAACTCATCTCTAATCATATCTAGTATTCTATTTTTAGTAGCTTCTGGATATTTTCTTGCTATAAAAAATGTCCAGCTCTGAAATAGAATATTTTTCCATCTAATTAAAAAATATGTAAGTTTTACCGGAAGGAATTTTCTTAAGAATTTATTTATAGCATCCTCACTTGGTCTTGATACAACATAAGTTGGAGATCTTTGAATCATTACTACGTGCTCAGCTTTCTTCGCAATTTCTGGAACAATAGTGACTGCAGTTGCTCCGCTTCCAATAACAGCAATTTTTTTATTTCTATAATCTATTTTTTCATTCCAAAATTGAGGATGGATAATCTGACCATTAAATTTTTCTTGATTTTTAAAGTGAGGCATATGAGGCTTTGTATAACTGTAATACCCACCACATAAAAATAAAAAGTTACATGTTATTTTTTTAATGTTTCCTTCTTCTTTGACTTCTAGTTCCCATATAGATCTTTTAGTATTCCAATTTGCAGAACTTACTTTATTTTTTAGATGAATATTCTGCATCAAATCATTTTCATCTATTGTTTCTTTGATATATTTAAGAATAGAAGGTCCATCAGCGATAGATTTATCATGAATCCAAGGTTTAAATCTATAACCAAGAGTATGCATGTCTGAGTCAGATCTAATGCCTGGATATTTAAAGAGATCCCATGTGCCTCCAACATTATCTCTGCCCTCAAGAATTAAGAAGGATTTAGTTGGGCACGATTTTTTTAGATTGTATCCTGCTGCTATGCCTGATATACCAGCTCCCACAACAACTACATCTTTATGAGTATTTAAAATATTTATGACCTATATTATTTTTTCAGTTAAAATTTTTTTATGAAATATATATTACTATCTATTTTCATTTTTTCTAATATTTTGTTTACTGCTGAAGTTGAAATAACTGGTTTAAAAAATAAAAATCCCGAGAGAGTTTTATATATAGGTAATAGTTATCTTTACTACAACGATAGCCTGCATAATCATGTCAGGAGAATGCTTGAAGAGTTCTATACAAATGAAATCGATAGGAGTAATTACAAGCTAGTAACAATAAGCGGCTCAAGATTATGGCATCATAATATTGATTATCCAATTAAACATAAAAACTTGGGAGCTAAAAAACCTTTTCAACTAGTTATTTTTCAAGGAGGCAGTGGAGAGACTGATACAGTCTCTGAAAGAGAGATTTTTGCTGATACTGCTAAAGATGTCATTAAAACAATTCAGAAATCAGGTGCAGAAGCTGCCTTATATATGATTCATGCATATGTAGAACCTCACAAGAATGCAAACCCTGGAATGATTAAAGATATAAAAAAAATGTATATCGATGTAGCCAACGAAAACAACGTTTTAGTTATACCCGTCGGTATTGCCTTTGAAAATGCATATACAGCAAAACCAGATATTGAGTTACATAAATCGTTTGATGGAAGTCACCCAAGTTTATTAGGAACTTACTTGGCTGCTTGTGTAGTTTTTGCAAGCATCACACACCAGACCCCTTTAAATATGAAATATAATTACTATGATCAAATAAGTAATGCCGACATAGCTTTTCTTCAAGAAGTAGCTCATAAAACTGTTGAAGATTTTTATAGCATAGAACTGTAGGTTGCCATTCTACAAATCTCTATTTTCCGAAAATAAAAGTGTATAATTTTTACATGAAAATAGGCGTACCCAAAGAAGTTAAAAACAATGAGTATAGAGTTGGACTTACACCCGAATCTGTAAGTGAACTCATTAAATATAACCATGAAGTATTCATTCAAAAAAATGCTGGTACTGAAATAGGTTTTACCAATGAGCAATATGAAGGCGAAGGTGCAACTATAGTTGAAACCGCTGAAGAGCTATACAAAAGTTCTGAGTTGATAGTGAAGGTAAAAGAACCTGTGCCTGAGGAGTTTGGTTATTTAAATGACAAGCATACTGTTTTTGCATATCTACATTTAGCTGGAGACCCCAAAACTGGCATGGAGCTAGCTTCTACCGGCATTACTGGTATAGCACTTGAAACAGTTACAGCAGATGATGGTAGTATGCCGTTACTTTCTCCTATGAGCTCAATTGCAGGTCAATTAAGTGTTGTTGTAGGCTCTTATCATCTATTAAAACCAAATAAAGGAATGGGAACCTTGATAGGGGCAATGGATGATGTTGAGCGAAGAGTAGTTACAGTCATAGGAGCAGGAGTGGCTGGAACTACCGCTATTGAAAAAGCAATAAATAATAAAGCCCATCTTAAAATTATTGATTTGTCTCAAAAAAGGCTTGATGAACTTCGTGGTATTTATGGAGACTCTAATGTTGAATATATTTTATCAACTGAATCTTCTATCGAAGAGGCCATAAAAGAATCTGACTTAGTAATTGGTGCTGTATATGTTATTGGAAAGCAAGCTCCAAAAGTTGTTAAAAATTCTATGCTAAAAAAGATGAAACCTGGAGCTGTTATGGTTGATATTTCTATTGATCAAGGTGGATGTTTTGAATCAAGTAAGCCAACAACTCATGACAATCCAACATATGAAGAAAATGGTATCATTCATTACTGCGTAACCAATATGCCTGGAGCTGTTCCTTTAACAGCAACTCAAGCATTAAATAGGGCAACTCTTCCTTATATTTTAGAGCTAGCCAACAAAGGTATAGAAAAAGCTCTAAATGAAAATAAGCACTTAGAAAATGGCTTAAATATAAAAAACTCACAAGTAGTTCATGAGGGAGTTAAGGAAGCATTATTAGCATAAGCTATGAGTGTTCCAATTTATTATGTAGATGCTTTTACCGATAAGCTTTTTTCGGGGAATCCAGCTGCAGTAATATTTTCTGATATTAATAATGAGAATTTAATGCAGAAAATTGCTGCAGAAAATAATCTGTCTGAAACAGCATTTATAAGAAATGATAATGAAAATTATCATATAAGATGGTTTGCTCCTCTTTGTGAGATAGATCTATGCGGCCATGCAACTCTAGCATCTGCCTTTATTTTTTTTAAATACATCAAACCTGAAAGCACATCATTTGAAGTCCAATCTTTAAAAAATGGAGTTTTAAAAGTTTCTAAAAAAGATGATTTATTAGTGCTAGATTTCCCTAAAGATTCATTATCTAAAGATTATGATGATAAATTTATTGAGAAAATAATTAATACAAAAGTAATTGAGCTATACAAGGGAAGGGACGACATTCTGGCAATAGTAAAATCTGAAAATGATGTTAAGAATCTTAATGTCAATTTAGAGTTATTAAATAATCTAACTGCTAGAGGTCTTATAGTTTCAGCACCAGGAAATAATTGTGATTTTGTATCAAGATTTTTTGCACCTTCTACAGGAGTCAATGAAGATCCTGTAACAGGATCAGCTCATACAACATTAACTCCTTATTGGTCCAAAAGGCTTAATAAAAGTTTACTTTTAGCCCAACAATTATCAGAAAGAGGTGGAGTGCTATCTTGCGAAGATAAGGGTGATAGAGTTCTTATTGGCGGCAAGGCAATAGAGTATCTAAAGGGTTATATAAATATTTAGAACTGGATAGTTATATTAATTTGGTTAATTTTCTATAGTGTTTTCTGCAAACAGGCATATAAATATCATTACCCCCAATCACAACTTTAGATCCCTCAGTTACAATCTTTCCGTTATGATCTTTTCTTACAACCATAGTTGCTTTTCTATTACACATAGAACATATAGTTTTTAGTTCAATTAAATTATCTGATAATGCTAATAGTTCGGAACTGCCCTCAAATAGCTCGCCTCTAAAATCAGTTCTTATTCCATAACACATTACAGGATAATTTAACCTATCAGCAACTTTCCCTAGTTGCCTTACTTGTTCTTTGCTTAAAAATTGTGCTTCATCAATCAAAATACAACTAAGTTTTTCTGATTGATTTTCTTTTATATAATCAAAAAAGTTCAAATCTTTATTGGCTATCACTGCTTTAGCTTTTAAACCAATTCTTGAAACAATTTGTCCTTTTGATAATTTACTTGTTTCATTTGGAAGGAAGATAATAGTATCTAAACCATTTTCTTTATAGTTATGGTTTGATTGCAACAAAGAAGTTGATTTTCCAGCGTTCATTGTTGAATAAAAAAAATGAAGTTTTGCCATAAATTTTAATTTGAATTACTAGTAAGTAATAATAGAGCATGATTGTTTTTCAAGAAAGGGGTATTACCCACCTAGATCTCCACGGTGAGAGACATTTTGATGTTGATCTAATTGTTTTAGATTTTGTTTTGCAGTATCAAGCCGAAATACCTCTCATAATAATTTGTGGCAATAGTAATCAGATGATTAATTTGGTTACTCGAGTGCTTAAAGAGAATTCATTTAAGTACTCCTCTCCAAGATTTGGTATTATTAGAGTGGAAGGTATTTAATAATATGAGCATACAAGACATCTTGCTTTTAGACGATCTTTTGTCAGATGAAGAGTTAAGCATCCAACAAACCGCCAGAGATTTTTGTCAAAACCAGTTGATGCCCAGAATAATAGAGGCAAACAGGAATGAGATTTTTGATAGAGATATTTATCATGAAATGGGAGAGCTTGGTTTTTTAGGAGCACCAATTAGTGGTTATGGTTGTGCAGGAGTTAATTATGTTTCATATGGACTTATAGCTCGTGAGATTGAGCGTGTTGATTCAAGCTATAGATCTGCATACAGTGTTCAAACATCATTAGCAATGCATGCTATTCATAAATTTGGATCCGAAGATCAAAAAGAATATTACTTACCAAAAATGGCTTCAGGATCTTTAATTGGTTGTTTTGGCCTCACTGAACCAGATGCAGGATCTGATCCAGCCTCAATGAAAACTAATGCAAAAGAAACAGATGGAGGTTTTATCCTTAATGGATCAAAAACTTGGATAACCAATTCACCCATTGCAGATGTTTTGATTATTTGGGCGAAAGATGGAGAGGGTATATTAAGAGGCTTTATAGTTGATAGAGATTCTAAAGGTCTTACAACACCTAAACTTGAGGGTAAATTTTCATTAAGAGCATCAGTAACCGGTCAAATTTTTTTAGACAATGTATTTGTAGAAGAAAATAAAATGCTGCCTAAAGTCCAAAGTTTTAAAGGGCCTTTTTCTTGTTTAAATATGGCTAGATATGGAATTGCTTGGGGTGCAATGGGTGCTGCAGAGTTTTGTTGGGAATCTAGCCTCAATTATGCTTTAGAGAGAGTACAGTTTGGTAAGCCTCTGGCATCAAAGCAGTTAGTTCAAAAAAAGCTTGCTGATATGCAAACTGAGATTGCACTTGGATTACACTCAGTTTTAAGACTCGGTAGGTTAATAGATGATAATAAAATGAAGCCTGAAATGATTTCTTTGCTTAAAAGAAATAATTGTCAAAAAGCTTTAGATATAGCAAGAAGTGCCAGAGATATCCACGGGGGTAACGGAATCTCAGATGAATATCATGTAATTAGACATTGTATGAATCTTGAAGCTGTTAATACTTATGAAGGAACAGCAGATATTCATGGTTTGATATTAGGCAAAGCCCAAACAAACCATGAATCATTTTAATTAGTTTTCTAAATACTTTTCTAAAAACTCTTCTTGTATATCAAAGTATTCAAGAGTTGCCAGCTCACCTCTACATTTAACACAGTGGCCTTCTTCAGCTTGAAACATTGACATATAAGTTTTGCCTTCTTGCTTCAACTTACTAATCAATTCTCTTGCATGTTCAGGAGGTACGATCGTGTCATTAGTTCCTTGAAGAACCAAGACTGGCGCTTTAATATTTTTTACATGAAGACTAGGCGAAGTTTCATCAGCATATTTTTTTCCTTCTGCTTCTGAGAGGTTACCCCATTCAAGTTTAGCCTCATCCTCCCAGCTATTAAAGACACTGGATTTAGTTGTGTAGTTTTCCAGCAACATTTTTTGATTAACAACACCAACAGAATTAATACCACATCTGTATAGTTCTGGTGTAAATGTTAGACCTGCCATAGTTGCATAACCACCATAACTTGCGCCCGCAATACATACTCTATCTTTATCAGCATAACCATTTTCAATGGCCCATAAAACACCATCAGAAATATCATCTTGCATAGTTTTACCCCATTGAGTATTACCCAGAACATAATGATTAGTTCCTAAGCCTGTTGAACCTCTAAAATCCATCTTAAGAACGTTATAACCTTTATTAGCAAAAAATTGTGTCCACCAATCGAATCCAATTCTTTGTTTGGTGTTAGGACCACCATGCGGCAAAACGATCATGTAATTCTTATCAGTTTTTTTCTTTGTTAGGGTCAAGTATGCAGGTATAACGAGACCATCACGAGCTGTATATTTCACAGGTATTGTTTCAGCCATTATTTTTCTATCTATCCATGGTGCATAGTTATATAAAGGTATTAATTGAGCTTGTTCTCTATTATAGAAATAATAGTCACCTGGATTAGTTGGGCTTGAAACTCTTATAACCATTTTGTTTCTCTCTTTATCTCTTGTTACAACGCTAACCCATTCGTTTGGAAATACCGCATCTAATCCGTTGTAAATCTCTGCTATTTCCTCATCAAAATAAACCTTGACAGGTTCTTGTGCTTCATATGTAACATACAAAAGTTTTCTAGTGTCATAGTCAACCCCAGCTCCACCAGAGGCATTTCTACAGGTTCCAGTAAACCCACCAACATCATAATTAGGATCTTGGTATAGTTTTTCACTAAATTCTCTTGTTTTTGGATCGTATAGATATAGAGCATTTGTATCGTTATATTCTACTAATTCACCATTTGGTGAAAACTTTGAACCAGTTACTAACCATCCTTTATTAGTAGCGGCAATAGGAGTGAATGAGGGCTGTTGACAAGTAAATCTTATATGTTCAGACCATTCCCTTGAATCTTTATCATAAGTATAAATAACTCTGTCTAGACTTTCATCAACTAATGATGCAATAGGGTATCCTTCTTTGTCCCTATATGTTCCATATACCCTATCACCTTTAGCATTTTTTGGTACAAAACCAATTGCAATAAGATTCTTCTTACCTGTAAAAATATTCATCTTATAAAAATCATTTCTAAAAGCTCGTCTTTCATTTGATGAAACTATCACATGCTTTGGATCACTATCTAACCTATCTACAACACTCATGCCAGTCCAACTACCTTGACCACCTTTCATCTCTTGTTGACCAATGATTTTTCTCTTAGAGCCATCTACATTTACCGCAATAGTTACCAATGCATTCATATTTCTACCTTTTGCATTCATTAAACCAGGCCTATATATAAATCTATCATCAGATACCCACTGAAAACCATAAATACTTTTTTCACCAAGCCCATCACTAAAAACTCTTGACTGCATTGTTTCTAATTCGATAAAAGTTAGAGATCTGTAGCCAGTTTCATCTTCAATTTGTTTTACTTTATCTTGTTCAATATCGCAGACATCTTCTCTAGGAGCTCGTTGTATTGCTAGATATTTACCATTGGGTGAAATTGAAAAAGTGGGTGTATCGCCCCAACAGGACCATACTTCGTTTGGAAGTTCATAATAATCTTCAGAAGCCACATTAACGGATGCTGCAAATAAAAAAGAGATGAGTATTTTTCTGTACATGTTTTAAATTCCTATGTTAATAATAGTTAATAATAGTTAATATAGTATATAGATAAATTATTTTAATTAAATATGATGAAATGTAAAGCTTACTTTACATACAAGCATTTTGTGAATTAAGAATTATCTATGAATTTAAAAAATTAAAAATAAAGTAGACTTTAAATATAGTTAAAATAAAAAAATATATTAAAAAATAGTTTTTCTATTTTCCTTGATTTATATCAACTTTTAGTTACTATTTACTCAATATAATTGTTTTTTGAAGCAATAAGCTTATTTATTGCTTTATTTTATGGGGATAAATTTATGAAACATAAACTAAATTTAACATTATTTTTTGCGTTATTTTTCACTATAGGTGTATACGCAGATAATCCAGGCGAAGAGGTTGTAGAAGAGCCTGTTGCTGTAGAAGAGACTGTAGAAACAGAATCTTCAAGTGATGATACTTCTGATGACGCTCCTGCGCCGGCAGCTCCTTCTGAAGATGAAGATGTTGTTACACTTCAAAAAGTTGTTGTAACAGGGTCAAGAATCAAAAGAACAGATGTGGCTGGAGCATTACCTACTATTGTTATTACAAAAGAGGATATAGATGCATCTGGTTTTAGAAGTGTTACTGAAGCGCTTCAATCATTACCACAAGCTAATGCTTATAGGCAAGATGAGCAGAATGTAAATACATTTACCCCTAACGCTAATGAAATTGATTTGAGAAGAATAGGTCCTGGTAGAGTTTTATATCTTATTAATGGTAGAAGAACTGCTGATTACCCACTTCCTTATAACAACGCTTCAAACTTCGTAAACACTGGAACAGTTCCCCGAGGTCTAGTAGACAGAATTGAAGTTGTATCACAAGGTTCATCAGCTATTTATGGTTCTGATGCTGTTACTGGTGTTATAAACATTATTACAACAACTGGTAAAGATTTCTCAGAACTTGAGGCTAATGTATCAGTCACTGAACATGGTAATGACATGATTAGCAGTTTAACTTATTCAACTGGTGGATTTACTGAAAATTCAAGCTGGACATTAGGATTAGACTTAACACAAGTTGATCCAATGTATTTAAGTGATAGAGAAGAGTTTGATGACTGGACTGATGGCCCAGACTATGCAACAACTTACATGAACCCAAGATGGGGTGCTGCTGTTCAGATGGCTGGATTTGGTGCCGATACAGCGTCATATAGTCCTGCTGATTTTGGTGGTCCTGCTTGTGATTCTCAAGAATTATCTGGTGGAGTATTTAGAAAGTTTAGTAGAGATTTACCAGATATTTATGGTATCACTAATTATCCAGGTTCATACCAAGGATACGTATGTATGTACGGTAGAGGAGCTAATGGAGGAGATACTCAAACAATAGTTAATGAAAGAGAAGATGTAACAGTTATGGGTACATATACTCACAACTTTGATAACGGTGTTCAAATGGATGCTAGAGTTTTTTACTATGAAGATACTGCTTATTTAAGAAGTAATGTATCAAGATATATCTCTATGGGAGATTGGCTAGATCCACAAAGAATTCAAGATTCTCTTATTCCAAACGATTTAGTTCCAGTTCAGCCTGGTCAGCAAATTGTTTATTCTTTAAGGTACTTTACTCCAGCAATGGGTGAAGCTTTTGAATCAAAAAGTGACTATTCTGAAGACACAACAGATCTATTCATTGGTTTCAGTGGTGTCTTTGATAATGGTTTTGATTGGCAAGCAGGCGTAAATGCAACTGAATACAATACTGTTATTAATAGAATGACTCTAACACAAGGTATTAAAGATTATATGGCAGGTGTTGGAACAACTTGTGAAGATTCAATTAGAGATGACAAACTTTGCTATGGTTCATACTGGGCGTATAACTTTGGTCCAGCATATGCTGTTTGGGATGCATATCCTGAATATGGCAGAAGCGGTGGTCCATGTGGTGCGGATGTTTTCTACGGAAGAAATAACTGCTGGAGCCCAGAAAGAATGTATGGAGCAATTTCAGAAGAGCAGTTTCTATCATGGTTAGCTGACGATACAACTGTATCAAGCTCAGAGCAAATGTTAGTTGACTTTACAATGAGTGGAGAGCTTGGAATGATAAACGGTGCTCCAGTTGGATTTGCTTTACATGCTGAATATCAAACTCAAGAATATTTAATTACTCCTTCAGCTGGAAGATTAGATGATGAAATTTTTGGTGGAGACGATGCAATTAAATTTATTCAAGGCTCTACAAGATATGGTGGCGGTGAAAGAGATAGATATTCTATAGGTATAGAGGTTAATCTTCCTGCAACTGATAACGTTGAAATTGGTTTAGCTACGAGATATGACAAGTATGATGATGAATCTTCTAATGTTGGTGGAAAAGTATCAAGCATGTTTAACGTTGCTTACAGACCTAATGAAGATGTTTTATTAAGAGCTTCGGTTTCACAATCATTTAGAGCTCCAGACATGCATAGAGTGTTTGCAGGTAACTCCTCATCATTCTTGGGTGGAGTTTATGATAGTGTTGCTTGTTATCTTGCTTTCGGCGGTAGTGAAACACAATCTGCTTCTGGAAGCTATAACCTTTGTGATACTTCATTTTCAGCAACTAGAAGACAGTTTACAGCTGGTAATACTGAGTTATATGAAGAAGAAGGAACAAACTACAGCTTCGGTATAGTTACAGAAATATCTGAAAATGTTTCTTTCCAATGGGATGCATATCAAATGGTTCTTGAGCAAGCTGTTCGTTCTGGAAGCTACCAAGAGCTTGTTCATCAGCAAGGTGTCTGCTTATATGGCGAGTTTTTCCTTGAGTGGTTAGATTCAAATCTACCGCCAGCTAATTGTGACAATGTTGCAAATGAGCTAGTGCGTGGTCCTACAACAGATCCACTTACTGGGACAGAGCTTCAGATTGGTCCAATTGTATCAGGTACATTATTACCGTATAACCAAACTAAATTAGAATTTATTGGTCATGATTCATATTTAACTTGGAGAAAAGAAACTGAAAATGCAGGTGATTTCTCAGTTACTTTAGCATCTTCAACTATTATTAGAGTTAATAGACAAGAATATGCAGGATCTACTGAGGTTGATTTATTAGAATACTTTATTTATGAGCCAAGATCTCAACAAAACTTAACAGTTAATTGGAGTAGACAAGACCACAGATTAACAATGTTTGTTGACAGACTTGGTCACATGAATATGTATGAAGGTAAGTCAAGTACACCTCATATTACAACAAACCTTTCATATGGTTATGATTATAGCCCTGATGTTGATCTATATCTAAGTGTTAGGAATGTTACTGACGAAATGCCTCAGAAAGATGGTGGTTTTGGTTATCCATACTACTATCAAGGTGTTTATAGTGTCTTTGGAAGATACTATAGTGCAGGATTTACATATAGATTCTAGTATTTAATTAAACTAAAAGCACCCGTTTTATGCGGGTGTTTTTTTGTTTTTTTAAATAAGCTAAATCAATTTAAATATATTAATAATATATAATTATCAAATGAAAAAATTACACTACATAATAATTCCTCTAACTTTTTCGCTTTTAATAGGCGCTCAAGAAATTGTGGATGAAACCCTCAATTCTCAAGTTGATGCAAATATTCCAGGAGTTGTTGCTCAAAAAGAAATAGACAACTTAGATGAGCAAGCCAAAAAACTTTATTACGAATTCAAAGATACTGTAAGCGAATACGAAGGCCTTAGAAGATATGATGATCAACTTGAAAAAATAGTTTTTTCCCAAGAAGAAGAAATAAATTCAATATTAAGACAAATTGATTCATTAGATAATGTAAATAAAGAAATCCTTCCTTTTTTAAAAGAAACAATTGATTCATTAAGAAAATTTGTAAACTTGGACATGCCTTTTTTAAAAGAAAGCAGGCTAGCAAGACTAGATAACCTTGATTCAATTATATTAAAGTCCAATGTAACAACTGCAGAAAAATTTAGAAAAGTTTTTGAGGCATATCAGGTTGAGGCGGCTTTTGGAAATACAATCGAAACCTATCCTGGGTTTATTGAGCTTAAAGGTCAGACAATTACTGTTGACTATTTTAGAATTGGTAGATTGGGTTGGTATTACAGAAGTGCTAATGGCAAAGAGACAGGCTATTGGAATAAGTTTGAGGACAGATGGATTCATACTAATGGCAAATTAAACGATGAAATTAAACTTGCTCTTGATATAGCTAATCGACAAACCCCTCCAAATTTCATCACACTTCCAGTTCAACCGGTGGAGAAATAATATGAAATATAAATTACTACCTTTTTTATTGTTATCTCTCATTACTATTGGTCAGGATGAAGTGCCTGAAGAAATTCCAATCGAAGAACAAAGAAATAATAAAATTAAGGTTTTACTAGATGTTGTCAAAGAGAATAAATCGATTTACGTTCAAAAAGATAGGGTTAGAGTAAAAACATTTATTGAGCTTGTTGACGAGCGTGAAGCCATGTTAGCTAAAGCTAAAAAAGATTTAGCAAATGAAAAAATAAGAAATAAAAACTTAGAAACAAAATTTGAGGCTAATGAAAAAAGGCTAGCTGAACTAGAGGAGTCGCTACAAATTAAAATTGGCGTACTTGGTGAGCTTTTTGGTGTAACAAGACAGTTTGCAGGTGAATTGTTAGCATCTACTGAGAAGGCTGTTACTTTTTCCGAATTTCCTCAGAGACCAGAAGTTCTTAGAGATATTGGTGGTACCCAAGTTCATAATTTAGAGCAACTCCAAAACTTATGGATAAGTTATTTAGATGAGATTGTTTCATCTGGAGAGGTTAAAACTATCAATGCTAATATAATTGATAAAAATGGCGAATCAAACGTAGGAGAGATTGTTAGGTACGGTCATTTTACTACCTCTTATGACAATAAATTCGTTACTCCAATACCAGAACTTAATGGATTTGAATTACTTCAAAGACAGCCGGAAAGAGGGGTGTTAAAGAATCTTAAAAAACATCAAAGAAGTGATGACTTTGCAATTACATCAATCGATCCTACAAGAGGTTTTTTACTTTCTTTATATATAGATAAGCCTGGTTGGTTAGATAGAATTGCTCAAGGTAAATCTATTGGTTTTATCATAATTTTAATTGGTATAAGTGGGTTCCTTTTTTCAGTATATAAAATTTATACACTCAGAGAGCAGGAGAGGGTCATAGTTTCTGATAACGCCAGTGTGATTCTTGAAATGGAAGACATTGTTAAGGATGTTACAAATTATGAATCTAAAGAAAATACATTAGATGAGTTTATTATTAACTACACGGGTAAGTTAGAGTGGGGTGCTAATTGGGTAAAATTCTTTGCTGCTGTTGCACCACTACTAGGACTGTTAGGAACTGTGATAGGTATGATAGAAACTTTCCAAGCTATAACTTTATTCGGTACAGGTGATCCTAAACAAATGGCAGGAGGTATTTCTCAAGCTTTAGTTACTACTATGTTGGGATTAATTGTAGCCGCACCATTATTGGGTTTATATACATACATATCTCAGAAAGTCTCAAATTTATCACAAGTACTTGAAGAGAAAGCTTCATATTTGCTTGCTAAAAATTAATTATGTTAGATGAGCTTTTTATAAGAGGCGGACCTGTTCTTTACTTATTATTTGGATTAACATTTTTAATTTTTTTACTTCTAATAGATAAGTACATCTTTATATTTATTCAAAGCAAGGCTTGGGTTAAAGAAAAGTTTAGCTCTTTCATGGAAATCAACCCTCCAGCATCTACAAAATATA
>CACDVW010000018.1 GCA_902556355.1 uncultured SAR86 cluster bacterium | reverse complement strand
ATGACAGCAGATACGAAGAAACTATAAAAAGGAATAAAGTATATTGCAGCTTGTTTGGGGTTTTCCCTATCTAAAATCAAATATTTTGCAGATAGATAGAGTAAAAATGCCATAAGACCAGAAATCACTGGTGAAGTAATCCAGCTTGAAGCAATATTGCCAACTGTTCCCCATGATACGTTTGATGCTCCTTTTGATATTAAAACAAACCCAACAATAGCACCAACAATTGAATGAGTTGTGGAGACGGGCCAGCCCCTTGAGCTTGCAATTATTAACCAAAAACCAGCAGCTAGCAGCGAGGACAGCATACCGATAATAAATATATTTACATCATTGGTGTATAAAAATGGATCAACTATTCCTTTTCTTATTGTCGATGTTACTTCACCGCCAGCAAAATAAGCACCTAAGAACTCAAAAATTGCAGCAATTATGACAGCCTGTTTAAGGGTTATGGCTTTGCTGCCAACTGATGTACCCATTGCGTTAGCTACATCATTGGCTCCTATTCCATAAGCCATAAAAAAACCAACAACTGCGGCTATTATAATTATTAGCGCTGGATCCAAAAATAAATTTTCCATAATAATAATTTAAATTAAAGCAACGGCAAGTATAATGGTTCTTTGAATCCTTGATGTTACATTATTGTAAGTTTTGGTAATTTTAATTCTAATAAACTTATAGAACAAGAAACACTATCATAAAAATTTATGTCATTAATCTCATTAGACCAAGCAGAATATAAAAGACTTGAAGCTAAGGCATACTCTCTTGAAAAACGTCGTCTTCAAATTGAATTATTGAAACTTCAAGAAGATGTTATTAAAAATGATAGGAAAATATGCATTGTTTTTGAAGGAAGAGATACTGCTGGCAAAAGTTCTGCAATAAAATTTTTTTCAGAATATCTAAGACCAAAGAATTTTAATTACGTACAACTAGGTATTCCGACTAAATGGGAGTCCTCACATTGGTTTCAGAGATGGGAAAAAGTTTTACCAAAAAAAGGTGAGATCTCTTTTCTTGATAGATCTTGGTATACCAGAGCAATAACCGAACCAATAATGGGTTATTGCAACGAACATCAATATAGAACATTTATGAAAAGAGTAAATAAATGGGAGTATGAATTAATAAATGATGGAACTGAGTTAACAAAATTTTATTTTTCTTTATCAAGAGATCAACAAACAAGAAGAATGAATGCAAGAAAAAACTCACAACTAAAATATTGGAAACTCTCTAAGAATGATGAAAAAATTGTTACCAAGTGGGATGCCTTCACTCTTTATAAGGACCAGATGTTTGATAAAACTTCAACTGATAAATCTCCATGGGTATCCATAAATTCAAATAATAAAATGATTGGACGTCTAACATCATTAAGATATCTTCTTATAAAAACGGAATATGAAAATAAAAAAATACTGAAGCCTGCAAAATATTCAAAAAGCCTTGCAAACTATAGCGCAACTATTGAAGGTGTTACTTTTGAAAATCTTACTTATGAGCAATTTATGATAATAAGTAAATATAGCGATGATACATAATGAAAATTGCTTCAATTGATATAGGCACAAATGCCATAAAGTCTAAAATTTTTAAGACCACTCCAACATCAATTGAATTCATTGAAGGAATAAGATCGCCTATAAGATTAGGCTCAAATGTCTTTAAAGAAGGCTATCTGAAAAAAAATAAATTAAATGAATTAGTAAAAACTTTAAAAAAATATCAAAATAATTTTAATAAAAATCATATAAAAATGTATGAAATTGTTGCTACTAGCGCCTTTAGAGATACTCAAAACTCAGAAGACGCTAGAAGATATGTTGAAAATAAAATTGAACACCCGATTAGAATAATCTCAGGATTAGAAGAAGCAAAATTAATTAGTCTTCACCCTAAAGCTCAATCAAAAAATAAAAATGTATTTGTAGATGTGGGCGGAGGAAGCACGGAAATCTATATATACCAAGATGATCAGCATATTATTCAATCATTCCAATTAGGGGCTGTAAGAGGAATGCTAAATAAAAATGATCTGAGTGAATGGAAAAGATTAAAGAATTGGTTGAAAAAACAAAATAAAGTAGAGTTTTTAGTCGGTCTGGGAGGCAATATTAGATCTTTTTTAAAAATCTATGAATCAAATAAGATGCCAACTAATGATCTTATTCAATTTGCCAATGAGCTAGGTGTATTAAGTCTTAATGAAAAAATAAAAAAATATAATCTAGCCAATGATAGAGCTGACGTTATAGATGAAGCATTAAAAATTTATATCGAAATTGCAAAACTTTTAAAAGTAAAAACTATCAAATCAACTAAATGGGGAGTTTCTGATTCAATTGCAGTAAAGACATTCCATGAGCTCTATTCAGATAAAATAACGATCTCAAGAAGCTAGTTAAATATTAATTCAGCTCTTACTTTATTGTTAAAGTTTTCATATTTAATGTTAGTTATTTCACTATTGGAACTATTAACTAGTTTTTCTGAAAGAGTAACAGCATCACTGATATTAGTAGATAAAAAACTTATGTTAATGGATGAGTTTTTCTCTGTTATATTTAGATTAGTTATATTATCCTGAAAACTGTTATCAATAATAATTCTTTCAATATTCTCACTGCTAAGATCTTTTTTGTTATAGGAACTTTCAAAAAGTTTAACTTTATTATGAACATATTCGTAGTCTGATTTAGCTTTTGCTAAGTTTATTGAGGACCTGGTATAACTCGAATAAACATTCATAAATGAAAAATATAGAATAAGAAAAATAATTAAAACAAAGGAAATGAGAACTAGTTTCCTTTCTCTTTCTTGAAGATTTTTATATAAATTAATTATTTTCATATTTTAGATTTAATACTCCATCAATATTGCCATCTGTTGTTTCTAAGTTTTGTTCAGAAATTTTAATATTTAATTTTTCAGCCCCGTTTTTTAATATATTAAATTGAAAAGAAGGCATCGAATTTATCTTTACTTTTGCAGAGGAGTTTTTTACATCAACTGTAATATCTGAAATATATTTTTCGCCATATTTAAAGAATAAATCTAAATTTGGAAGCTTAAAATCAGGTGTATTATTCATAGGAACGTTTTCTAAAATTTGATCTATTTGGTTCCTGGGGGCTACCACCCTATTAATATCCTTGCTTAATGAAGAAAAAATATTAAAAGTAGCATCAACATATAGTTGAGCATCATGCTTGTTTTTATAGACAAGGTAATTGGGAACAAGAATTATAAAAAATATGGCTAATATAGAACTGATTAATTGTGCTCTAGAAAAATTTATTTTCTTTATAAATAAATTTAAAGATAAGTTAATTTTAAAAAAATTAGGCAAAGATTCTACTTTTGTAATGTCAACATCCTGAAATACAAAATCCTTATTCTCATTTGTAGACTTGAATTTATTATTTAAATCAATGTTAGAGCTATAAATTATTGGCTCATAGTTTGGCTTACCATTGACAACAAGATCTAAGTATTGATTTAGATTATTACCGGAAATACTAAAACCGCATTTATTTTTGTATGCAAACATATATTTTTTATCTATCTGAGTAATGGAATCAGAATTATTAAATGAATTAATGAGATATTCTGGAGTAACGCGTACTTTATAATTTAAATTGCTTAAATATTGATTTAACTCAGTTAAAAAACTTTTGTTTACAACGTATCCTGCTGCTTCAGAAAGAAAATACTCATTATCAGATACAGAATCAATAAAATTTGAATCAATATCAGAAATAAAATTTGCAATATTTATTTGCTCAGATAAAGAGCTATTTTGAATAAATTCATATGAGGTAACCTCTGATGATGGAATTAAAACTAAGAGTAATTCAGCATCATCAATGTCATCAAGTTCTCTAAGTGAGTTAAGCGTTTTTTTAGATTCATTTTTACTGGTTGTATTGTACAAATGAATTAAATCAAGGTTTGAGCTAAGAATATGTGCTATGTAGAAGTTCATTTAGATTCCATTATAAATTCTTGAGGTAATATAGCTATTATTATTGACTCCATAATAAATCTTACTGACAGAATCTGAAACATAATCCTCGTATGAAAATGATGTAGTAAGCGTAAATTTTGAAGATGAAAACTTAATATGCATATTTCTATTATCTAATTCATAAGATGGAAAGGCTCGCTTAAAATCATTAATATTCCCAAAACCTTCCTCGGGAATATTATCTAATATATATTGAGCATCAGCATATTGCATATTTGAAAACATAGAAGCTAATAACATGTCATGACGCATTTCAAGCGTGTTTATATTTACATTAAGTGTATTATCGGGAAAAACACAAAAATTATCCTTAAAAATGCTCCAACCTATCTTTCTTATAGCTGGAAGACCCTTTAGCTCTGCAAGTGCATAAAACAATCTGCTACCTGTGTACTCTTTTGGATTATTTAATGGTCCAGAATAGTAATAATCTTCTAAACCATATGCTCTTGGATTAGAGTCGCCATCAATCCAATCAATAATTTGATCAATTGCTTCATCTGTTAAATTTAAATCGACTTCATTTAAACTCATTAATTTTTTAAAAACTTTTATGTTCTTTTCATTTGGTTTAAATTCACTCTTAACTTTTGTGACAATAGAATTGATGTTAAAACAGTTTGAAGCGTCAGTAATTTTTCCTGTAACAATGCCATTATTTAATTCAAAAATAAAATCATTAAGAAATAATGAATTATTCTTTGCATGTATCTTTGAATTAAATCTAAGTTCGTTATCAATCTTTTTTTGTGCAAGAGATTCAATATTTCTAAAAATATTTAGAGATACTGTCTGGAATTCAGCATATTGAGCTCTTTTAAATGAAACAAAATAATTGTTTCCAATTAGAACTGCAACTGATGAAAGTAGTAAAACTATCATCAAAACAGATATTAAAACAACTCCTTTAGTTTTGTAATGCATAGGTTATGTTTGGATCAATAATCCATGAATACTCTTTATTTTTCTTTGAAAATTCAATTTTTATCAAAGTAGGAATTTTTTTTGAGGTTATAAGGCTAACTGGCCAGGATTCATGCCACAAGTTTTCATATAAGAAAGAGAATTGTAAATTTTCAATATCTTTAATTAATTCAATTTCTGTGAAATCGTCTTGGCTATAAGGATTTGAGGAAAAAAATTGTTTTCTGATCAACCTATTACCAATTAATTCATAGTTAATTCTTTTAATTGGAGATACGTCATTAGATATAGATTTAATATTTGAATTAAATATTAAACTATCTGAGTTAATCTGATTTATCATAGTTCCATAGAGGTTATTACCGTAAAAATCTTTCATACGAGCATTTACGATTTGTCTAAAATCTCTTCTAATAATGGTTGAAGCTAAGCTTAATTCTTTAATTGAATTTAGTTGTGCAGATGTTTCTTGTTCTGACTCTAAAGATGATTTTAAGATATTAGATGATACTATTGCTATCATTGAAAGAATAACCAGTGATACTAAAACTTCAATTATTGTAAAACCTTTATTATTCATTAATAAGAAATCCTTCAGATTTATATAAATATTGGTTGGAATCTTTTTCTTGAACTAATATTACGTATTTTATAAGCTCTTCAGAATCAGTAGCTTCAAAAGTTTCCTCCCAGCGCCATTCCTTACTACCCATTTTCATATATCCTGAACGAGCATTGCCAATTGTTGGTTTTTCGATAGTATGAATTAAAGCTATTCTATTATTTGCAACCTCCTTAGAGTGATAATAATCATCTAAGTTAAATATGGATATGCTTGTAGACAGAACTAGATTATATAAAACAAGTATTGAGGTGCTTAATATAAATAAGGCTACAACTATCTCAATTAAGCTAAAGCCTTTATTAGTAGTTGATAATTTGTGATGTGACTTTTCCATTAGAGTTAATTTCAATTTTTTGAATATAATTATCAAAAAATATATTTATATGGCCTCCAGAGTTTTCACCAGAAGGATAAAATAAGAGCAAAGGTGATTCATCGTCGTGTAAATTAAAATCAATCTCAGAGCCATCAAATGACTTAAATGTTTTTTTAAAATTTGTTAAATTCTTCCAATTATTAGAATACGGGTTTGTAATATCTGAAATGACATTATTATTGTTATCAAGCGAGTAAGAAAATTGATTATTATTGTCAGCATGCCAGCCTATTACATTACCAGTGATAATACTTTCTTCAGATAAATAATGAAAAAATTTAGCAAAAGTTGATTGATTTTTTGAAATTGAAGTTGCTGAGCTAAAGTTTAGAAAAATTAATGATGAGGCAATACCTATTACAATAAGAACAACAAGTATCTCTATAAGAGTAAAACCTCTTTTAAGATTATTGCATCCAATTACCGATGTCAGTGTCATCTCCAGATCCGCCCTCCATACCATCCGCACCTAAAGTGTATAAATCAAATTTTTTAGATTTTCTTGGTGGAAATTCATAAAGATATTCTCTTCCCCATGGATCTAAAGGTATAGAAGAAATATAACCATCCTCTGGGAATAAATAAGGGTTTTTTAAGCTACTATTTGGAATAATAAGGGCCTCTAATCCTTGAGAAGTAGATGGATACTGAAGTTCATTAAATTTATACATTTCTAATGCTTTTTCAGTTTGAGCCATGTCTGCTTTTATTTTTTCTAAATTTGCTCTTTGAAAAACCGGAGAAACATTAATAACAACGATAGTACCTAAAATACCGAGTATAACCAATACAGCCATTAGCTCTATTAAAGTAAAACCTTTTTTATATTTTTTCATAATTTATCCTAGTGAGAGAGTGTTCATCTGCATTATAGGGATAAGTATAGCTAGAACAATTAACATAATAAAACCTCCCATAAAAATTATAACTAAAGGTTCCAAGAGTGATAAAAATACTGATCTTTTGGAGTCAATTTCATTTCTTAAAAAATCTGATGCCTTGTAAAACATCCTTACTAAATTTCCTGACTTATACCCGCTTGAAATTAATTGCATAAATATACTTGGAAATACTTTTGTTTTATTAAATGAAAAAATAAAATCTTTACCCTCAACCACATCATTTTTTACATTCATCACAACATGATGTAAATATTTATTATTAAAAACTTTCGAAGACTCTTCTAAAGCAATGTCTAAATTAGTACCAGATTCCATAATTAGCGCCATGGTACTCGAAAACCTTTCAACTTCAGATATTAAAATAAAATCACCAATCAAAGGTAAATTTAATAATTTTTTATGAGCGGAGATATGATTTTCAATATTTGCTACATGCTTTTTATAGCCTAATGTAACTAAAAAAATAAGTATGGCTAAAAATAAAAGAATTATAAAAATATTATTTGATAATCCTATTAATAAATTTGTTATTAAAGGTAGTTCGGCTCCTGCTTTTACAAACTGTCCAATAACTTGCGGTAATACAAAAGTTAACAAAGCAATTATCACTACTATAGAAAAGCCTATTAAGATAATTGGATAAGTTAAAGCTGAGAAAACCTTTTGTCTAATAGATGCACTCTCTTCAAGATAATCTGCTAACTTATTAAATATTAGATCAAGGCTTCCCGATGAATCTCCAGCAGTAACCAAAGAACAATATGTATTATTAAAAACATCTGGATACTTTTTCATTGACTGTCCGAGTCTTTTTCCTTGTATTACATCCTCTCGTAAATTAAGGATAATACTTATTAGATCCTTATTATTTAATTGGTCTGCGGTTATTTTTAATGCATCTACAATGGATGTATTCGCTTCAAGAAGAGTAGCTAACTGCCTTGTCATTAAAACTATTTCTTTATTTTTTATCTTTGATCTAAATGAAGGTCTCCTAGTGGTAATAGTTACACTTATGGGAGTTAATTGAAGATCTTTTATAAATCTTCTTGCTTCTCTTTCAGATGAAGCACTCAGAATTCCCTTTTTCTTTGTACCATTATTTTTTAGAGCAATATAATTATAGGTTGGCATCTTCTTTTAAATTTCCAACCCTAATAAGCTCTTCTGCTGAGGTAACACCATTTAATAAAAGTCCTAATGAAGCCTGATCTATTGATTGATTATCTTTAAAAACGTAATTTGAAATTTCATTTTCAGACGAGTTATTATGAATCATATCTTTTAATTCTTTATCTACTTGAATACATTCAGCGATAGCAATCCTTCCTTGATATCCAGTATGTGAGCAATTCTCACATCCTTTAGAGTTACATATTTTTTTACCAGCTGGTAAGTTAAATAGTTTGGCTACCTCATTGGTAGCATCTTCTTCAAAACAACAATTTAAACACAATCTTCTTACAAGTCTTTGAGATATTATTGTTCTTAAACTTGAAGCTAAAAGAAAGGACTCAATACCCATATCTCGAAGTCTTGTAATTGCAGCAATAGCGCTATTTGTATGGACTGTAGAAAGAACCAGATGTCCGGTTAAGCTTGCTTGAATCCCAATTTGTGCAGTCTCAACATCTCTCATTTCACCAATCATGACAACATCAGGGTCTTGTCTAAGAATAGCTCTCAATCCTTTAGCAAATGTATATCCGGTTTTTGAATTAACTTGGGTCTGGCCAACTCCTTCAAGTGTATATTCTACTGGATCTTCAACTGTCAGAATATTCTGGGAAGAGTCACTTAAATATCGGAGACCTGCATATAAAGTTGTAGTTTTACCAGAACCGGTTGGACCAGTGAATAAAATTATTCCCTCAGGATTTTTTAAAGAGGATTTATAATTAGACAATATTTGCTCTGGTAGACCTAAGTCATCAATATTTATTTGAGCTGACTGTTTATCTAACAACCTTAAAACTACTCTCTCACCATATGATGAGGGTAAAGTAGAAACTCTGACATCAACACTTTTATCACCAAGAGAAAGTGAAACCCTACCATCTTGTGGCAATCTTCTTTCCGAAATATCTAATCCAGAAATAATTTTAATTCTAGAGATTAATACTGAAGATATTTTGCTATCTTGTGATAAAACTTCTCTTAGAATTCCATCAACCCTATATCTGATTATAATTTTGTCTTCATATGGCTCAAAATGAATATCTGAAGCTCTATTTTTGATAGCCTGGCTAATAACTCCATTAATTAATTTTATTATTGGTGTATCATCTCCTCCACTTAATAAATCTTCAGTTGCAGTAATTGAGCCTGCAAATGATTGAAGATCGAATTCATCAGATAATTCTTCTGATATATCATTAGATGCATCATCAATTGAGAAGGTATTTGTTAAAAGTTCATTAAATTCTTCTGAACTGACTCGTTTAAGTGCAAATTCAGTTTTTAGGAACTTGAAAAGCTCATGATAAAGGTCTGGTGAAATAGTGTTTGGTGAAATTACCTCATAACCATCAGGATCTTTGGACGCAATAATCTGATTTTCTTTGACAAAGTCATAAGGAAGAATATTAAATTTTTCTCTATCCATGGACGAAATAGACATCGTTCATTAATCTTTTGGATTGGTTAAATCGATTAGTTGTTGAGATTCACCAGTTAACATTTGTCTAGCCTTTATATAATTGTATTTATCACTTGACGTAGACATGGCTGATTCTGAATCAGTTATGATAGTTGGTCTTAAAAAGACCATTAGGTTTTTCTTAACAGTAGTTGAGGAAGAGGATTGAAATAATCTTCCAAGAATAGGTACAGAGCCAAGAAGTGGAACCTTAGAAATAGTATCTTGTTTATCTTCATCAACAAGACCCCCAAGAACTATAATTTGATTGTTATCAACAAGTGCTGTTGTCTCAATTGCTCTTTTATTTGTAATAATATCTATACCACTCATAGGAACTCCAGCAACACCGGAAACCTCAATTTTAATTTGCATAACAACAGAACTACCTTCATTTATTTGAGGTGTTACCTCAAGTTTAATACCAACCTCTTGTCTAGATGTAGTTCTAAAAGGATTAGCATTATTAGTTCCCAAGCTTTCACCAGTAGTAATTGGAATTTCTTGACCAATTATAGAAGTAGCTAACTCATTATCCATTGCCATTAGTGATGGAGTTGCAAGTATATTTGAATTAGAGTCTTGTGATATTGCATTAATAATTCCTACAAAATTATCCTTGCCAGGAGTTAAATCACCAAACCCAGCTATCAATCCTTGTGTATTAAGTAATGATGCTGAAGCCGTGGTTGATAAATTTACATCAGTTTCATCAGCTGAAGATCCAATAATTGTTAAGAGATCTGGTCCTGAGCCACCAAAACGAGTTACGCCAATTGGAACACTGTCTTTATCAGTTCCATTAAAAACAGTCTCAACACCAAGAGAACTGGCGGCAGTCTCTGATAATTCAACAATTATAGCTTCAACCAAAACCTGTGCCCTTCTTATATCAAGCTGAGAAATAATATTCCTGATAGTTGCTAAATTAGCTTCTGCAGATGAAATAATTAAAGAATTAGTTTTTTCATGATGTGTTATCACTGTTTTAGCGCCATCATTGTCAGGTATGAATCCGCTTGAAACAGAATTAAGGATTGCTGCTATGTCAGCAGATTTAGCATATTTTAGGTAAACGACATCAATTGAGTCATCTGTTTTAACATCCTCATCTAGTGATTTGAGTGTTTCGTTAATATTATTAGTGACATATTCATTAGCTGAAACAATTACTGAATTAGATGGATTGAATGGTATAGCTATAAATTTGTTAATAGTAGGGTTATTTTGAGCTTTTAACTTATCAAGAATTCTGACTGCTTCAATGGCAGATAGGTTATTTAATTTTATAATTGATATTTTTGCAGCATTATTTTTATCTAAATCCTTTATAAGATCATTAATCCTTTGAACATTGCTAGATCTATCTACAATTAGAATAGAGTTTATTGAGGGGATACTTGATAAATGAGATTGTCTACCCGTTATAGGTTTTATCATTGGCAGAACCTCTTCAGTTGATCTGTTTATTAAAGGTATTATTAATGTTTGATAGTCTCCTGATGAGGATACAGATGCGGTATTTTCATCTCTTGTAGCTTCATTATCAGGAACAATTCTTACAAAACCATTTTCAGAAATTGCACTAAATCCATTTACTTGAATTGTTCTTAGATATACATCCCAAACTTGCCTTCTATCTAAATTAGCGTTTGAGTATATTGTTATTCTTCCTTTAACTCTTGGGTCTAAAATAATTGTTTTTTTTGAAAATTGAGCTATATCCTGTGTTACTTTTTTTATGTCTACATCCTCATAATTAAGAATAAAAGATTCTTGTGCCAATAACACATTTACACTTCCAAAAAACAGAAATAAGCTCAAAATTATATTTTTAAAAAACTTCATACTATTTTTCTTCATCATTATCAATTCTATACATTTTATTACCATTACGAAATATAGCGCTATTTTGATTTACTTCAACCAGCTCAAATCTATTATCTAATAACTGGCCCATTACAACTAAATATTCTTTATTTGCCTTCTTTACAACAACAGATGAATTTTCTCCTCCAGACCGTATTCCTATTAACTTGTAATTAAAGTCAATCTCAATTAACTCATCTGCAACGTAATTTTCATCACTTATTAACGACTGTTCTGAAATAAATTCCTCAATAGTTATATTACCAATATCCTCTATGACTGGAGTGTTCTTATATGATTCGAACAATAAATATACAAAAAAAATAGATATCAATGACAATAATATTAGAACAGTATTTTTAAGAAATTTAAAATTTAGCATAAATGTAATGGGCTACATTGTAGCCCATATTTTTATAAATTTTTAAAAACTAAATTTAAATCCTAGAGAAACAGAAGAGCCAAGTTTATATTTATCATAAATGACTGATGATGCCATAGCTGCATAGTAGTCTTCATCTAGTAAATTTCTGAGCTCTAAAGATATTTTTAATGAAGAAGCATCGTAATAAATTTCTTTAGAGTAAACAAAATCAACTAATAAAGGAGGTTCTTCAATAACATCTGGAAGCACATCTATACCCCTTGCTCGGACTCTGTCGCTAACATAGTTAACAATAAAAGTTCCTTGTGAGCCGTTTTGTAGATCGTCCCATCCAAATTGAATATTTCCTATTAAGTCTGATTGACCTTGAAGACGCGTGTCTCTTCCGTTAGCAAATAAAGAAGCAGCACTTATTAAGGATCCCTGGCTGTTAACATATGTATCGTTAGCGCCATATACAACCTCGGATTCTGTGGCTGTAAGATTAAATTTTAATAAAAACTCTTTAGTTTGACCCCAATTAGAATTTGGCAATAAATCCTCAAATACTCTCTCGTATTCAAGCTCTATACCTGTTAATTCAGCACCAGGAACGTTCTGATAAGATGTAACGATCAGATCACCTGATTCATTAACAACTTCTTCAATTGGTTTAGATATATCTTTAAAGAATACTCCAGCTGTCATAAATTGGTTAACGCCCCAATAATACTCAGCTCTTAAATCAATATTATCTATTTCAGAATTTTCTAAGTATAAGGAACCTGCTATTACTCGATCTGTATCAACATCTATGAATAGAGTCGGTGAAAGTTCTCTAAATGTTGGTCTTGCAATAGTTTGTGATAGACCTAATCTAAATTGAAGATTTTCATTGAATTCAGGTAGATATGTAAGAGTAAATGATGGAAGCGTATAATCCTCATCAAGAACTTTTTCAATATTTGAATCGACTGGTTGAAATACATCATATGTATTTACCATTTGCTCACCATTTTCAGATCTAATACCCAGAGCAAGTCTATAATTTTCATTAATATAAGTATCTATTGTTAGATACATTGAATCAGTAGTAAGCTCACCTTGATATCCAGCTGGTGATGATGCTGCTGTATTCTCTATCAGAATTAATCTTGATGGATCAAAATTTTTATCTGCAAAAATGTAATCAATTCTATTATCTAATCCATCCTGAGGAATTGGACCACCTTCAGCTAAAAATCTATAACTTCTAACTTGTGCATCTCTGTTGTTTTCTGTTAAATCATATCCAACTTTTAATACAGCATCTGTTTCAAATAGCTGAATCGGATAGCTTATATCAAGACCAACGTTTTCATTGTTGTCTTCGACATAACTAAACTGAGTTTGATTTCGTCCAGTATTAACGTCATATCTCCAGAAACCTCTATCATCTGTATCTTCATAAAATACCACTCTCTCATATGGTGAGTGTCTTGATGCTTCTCCAGAAGTTAATCTTAAATCAAGCTGAGCTCCATTATCATAAATGTATGAATAATTAATTTGATTATTAGTAAGTTCTCTTTCAAAAAACTCTATAAAGTCTTCTCTAACGTTACCAGCATCACTTGAATCATAACCATCGAGTATTCTTGCTCTTTTGGTGCCTTTATGAATGTACATTCCTGTGTATTTAAGCTCATAAGAATCTGTATCAATACCAATAACTGACATAGCGTATGATGTAACATCATTTGATGTACTTAAAAATGTTTTGTCGTTAGATACAATAACATTTGCAGTCCCATCATCCTGAGCTTGTAGCGTTCCAGTTTGACGAATACCATCTTGTGTATCCCATGAGCTTCTCATACCTGCAGTAAACATCACACCAAAAGTTGCGCTTGAATCTCCTAGTATTTCATCAATGGATATATCAAGTTCATCACCGTATGTGAAATTAAATGATTGATCTAATGGCACCTCACCTTCTTGAATTACCCATAACTTTGAATTCTCGAATTCACGGCCAATATTTGATAATTCAACTACATCAAAATTTGAGCGATCTAACTTAAGATTTCTATTTATAGCTTGTTGAACAGAATCAGGAAAATCTCTTATACCATCATCATAACCAATATCATCATCATCTCCACCATCATACAACAAGCCGTCAGATAAACTAGTAGCGTCATTAAATCCAGAAGAAAAAGAAAAATCTAATATTCTATCTGTTGGTACTGGTTTAGTCTCAATCTCTATAATACCTCCACCAAACTCTCCTGGCATATCTGCAGAATAAGTTTTTTGGATTACTGAAGAGTTAATTATTTGGGTAGGAAACAGATCAAGCGGCACAACTCTCTTTAATGGCTCTGGGCTTGGTAAATTAGAGCCATTTAATGTTGCTGCAGAGTATCTTTCACCTAAACCTCTAACATATACGTATTTACCTCTAACCAAACTTAAACCTGTAAGTCTTGTTAAAGCAACCGCGATGTTGTCATCTCCAGTTCTTTCTATTTCAGATGAATCTAAGATTGCTGATATTTCAGATGTATCTCTTTTTTCATCAGGAATAAAAGAACCACTTACTACAACTTCCTCAATTTCTTGACCAACCATAAAAGGAGCTATTAGTAATAAACTAATAGCTACTCTATGTACTGTTTTGTTTAGTTCTTCTATTGTTGCTCTCATTTGTTTCTCCAATAAAAATTTATTTGTTAACACTCTTATTTATTGGACGTCTATAGTTCCAGAGATTGTCCAGTTCTTATACCACGTATCAGTAGCTCCTTTAACAGCACCAATGTAATCAGTCGTGTCAAAGAAACCATCTGCATTATAAGTACTAGGAATCGCAGTAACAGTAGCAGCAGTTTCTGCTGAACCATTTACCGGACCACTTAGTGTATTAACGAAAGAACCTCCACCAGAGTTGGCTCCGTAAAGATTATTGGTGCCCTCTCTAACAATTGATTCTATTTGAGCTACAGTAGCAAGACCATCAGTTTTAATAAAACCGTTACACTGCATAGCAACAGAGTTCATTGAAAAATGAGGAGTAACTGCACCGTCTTGAGCAGTTTCAGCAAAAGTAGTTTCTATACAGTTTGTAGAACCATCTTTAACAACAGCCACGCCATTATAGTATTGACCAGACACACCTTCTTTTAATTTAAAGATTTCATCTTTACCACTACTTAAAAAAGTGAAGTTTGCAACAATAGGGTTAGATCTTGGCTCAGTTAAATATGCAACTGCTGCATCAGCATTAGTGTTATCTGATTCAACAACATGATCACCTACTCCGTTTGATTGTTGAACAAGCACATATTGCATTCTTCCTTGATAACCCCAGTCAATATCGAGATTATCATCTCCGGCACCTGTACAAATTAAATGTTTCACATCAACTGTACCACCAAAGAACTCAACACAATCATCTTGGTTGTTATGAACTTGGATGTAATCAACAACTGTGCCATTACCAACTCCACCAAATGTAATTCCATTAAGCTCATTTCCTGGAAATACTTCGTATCCAGCATATTGAACCCTGACATATTTTAGTGATCCACTACTGTCATTTGGTAATTCACCACCCATAGTATCGCCAGCTGAACCTTCAACTTCTTTTTCACATGGATCAACTCTTGTACCAGCTGATGTAGCTGAGCCTTGAGTTGAGAATGAACATTTGTTTATAGGCGCTTGACCTAATATTACCAATCCACCCCATAAACCTCTTGTGTTAACTATATCTGCTTCTCCAAGAATATCTTGACGACCAGTCATAATAATTGGAGCCGAAGAAGTTCCAACAGCATGAATATCTGATCCTCTCATAACTACTAAATAGTCATTTCCTGATTCACCAAAAACTGTTACACCTGGTTCGATTGTTAATTTAGCACTAACACCGTCGGATTTTGTTCCATCTGCACCCATATCTTTTCCAATTGCAACTTTTCCATCTAATTTATAGTAGTTTCCAGCTACAAGAGTTAAATCTGATGTAACTTCTCCAGATAAACTACATACTTTTTTACCTAATAGAACTTCTGACTCCAGGGTACCTTCAGGACATTCAGGTGCTTCAAATAAACCAATGGTCCAGCCTGATGCCCAGTTATTTTCAAGATCTGATCCTGGAGAAAAAGCTCCAATGTAATCAGTTGCCGAGAACCATGTATCAACAATGTATCTTCCTTCTTTTGAACTATATGTTGGACATAGATCGGTTGTTGTTCCAGCAGCATGTGGACCTACTGCACACATACCTTGAACTTTATCACCATTAAAAGCAGAAACAACAGCTGACTCTGCATCACCTAAAAACATTCCAGATACTAAAGTATTTGTATCTAACACAAGATCAGTAGCTCTAGATGTAAGAGATGCTTCTAATTCTTCAACCGTAACAGCAGCTGTTTCACTATCTGGTTCTGAGTATTTAAATGGAGATGTGTCTCCAGCAGAATCCATAAAGATGCTGTGATGCTGAATTTTAGGAGTAAGGGCACCATCTTGAACAGTTTCTAAATTAGTTGCCTCAATTAAATTTTGAGAATTAACATTTACAACAACACCGTTAATGTATATTCCAGAAACACCTTCTTTGTACTTTAATGGTTCGTCTAATCCCTGAGAAATAAAAGTAAAGTTTGCTACCATTGGTCTTGATCTAGGTTCTGTTAAATAGCCTACTGAGGAATCTGAATTAGTGTTATCTGATTCTACTATGTGATCACCTACACCACTTGATTGCTTAACAACAACAAATTGCATTTTACCTTGGTAACCCCAGTCAATATCTAAGTTGTCATCACCTGCACCTGTACAGATTAAATGCTTAACATTTACAGTACCGCCAAAAATTCAACACAGTCATCTTGGTTGTTGTGAACTTGAACGTAATCAACTTCAGTTCCAGATCCTACACCACCAAAAGTAATACCGTTAAGTTCATTCCCTGGAAAAATTTCATATCCAGCATATTCAACTCTGACAAAATTTAATTTTCCAGAATCATCGTCTGGTGTGGCTCCACCCATTAAAGCATCAGAGCCTTCAACAACTCTCTCACAAGCAGCTGTTCCTCTTACGTCATTTGAACACTTGTTAATTGGAGCTTTTCCAAGAATTACAATACCGCCCCATAAACCTCTTTCATTTTCAGTAACTGTACCTTCTATAGCAGTATTGTGAGTAAATCTAATTGGAGCTGAACGAGTACCGTTAGCGATAATTTTTGATCCTCTATTAATAACTAAATAATCGTTTGATGTTCTACCCATTATTACAACACCGGCTGGAATAATTAATGTTCCAGATGCGCCACCAGCTTTGGTGCCATCACCTCCCATATCAATACCAACATCAACTTTTCCAAGCATTCTATACATGACGTCATCAGTTAATGTTAACTCACCAGTTATTGGACCTTGAATTGCACATACATTGTTACCTGCAACAGGTGAACCAACTTGTATAAATTCAGAGTTAGGGCATGAGCCTGTAAGCAAATTGCTGCTTGAGCCACCGGTACCACCACCACCACCAGAAGGATCTGATAAGGGACCTAGCTCTCCAGGTGATGCAATAGACGTGTCTCCGCCACCACCGCATGCAGCAAGCAAAAATATAGATGTTACAAATAATGAGTTTTTAATTGATTTAGTGAACATAAATTATTCTCCTCCAAGAAAAATATGCATATATTTAAACCAACTATTGAAAAGTTAATAAGGAGAGAATGTTAATTAATGCTAATTTACTGTGACAGTAAGTAGAGGTCTTGTTACATCTTTGTAACTGGCAGTGAAAACCAAAACTCTGAACCTTTTTGTGGAGCATTCCTTACACCTACGTCACCATTAAGACTATTGGCAAGATTTTTTACAATTGCTAAACCCAGCCCGCTTCCTTTTTTTTCAGATGCTCTTGCTTCAGCCGTTCTAAAGAATCTATCAAATATCAAAGGCTTATCCTCATCTGAAATGCCTTTTCCACTATCCGTTATTGTTACAACAACATAATCATCTTTTTTCTTAGTTTTGGTTGATATTTCAATTACTGAATTTTCTTCACTGTATTTAAAAGCATTATCTATTAAATTTGTAAGGATACGCTCTAATGCTTTTTTATCAGCAAGAACAAATTGAGGTTTTTTTGGACAATTACATTTAATAGAAATATTTTTCTTCTTGCCAAGGTGTTTAAGAGAATCAATTACTTGATCAATAGATTCTTTTAAATTAGTTTCCTCAATAATTAATTTCAGCTCGCCATGCTCAATTCTTGAAAGATCTAGCAAGTCTGAAACCATTTCTGATAATCTTTCAGAGTTATGCAATATAGCTTTAGAAAAAACTTTTGCCTGTTTTTTATCGTCTAACGCTCCTTGAAGAAGAGTTTCTGAATTGGCTCTTATAACACTTACTGGAGTCCTAAGCTCATGCGAAACGTTTGATATGAAATCTCGCCTCATTGAACTTAATTGTCTTAACTGAGTTATATCATGTATTACTAAAATAAACTCTTTAGTTGTTTTTGATTGATTCATTGAAGCTAGAACCCATTTAGTTGTTCTGTCACTACCCTCAATTTCAAATTCAATATCTGCAGATTTTGTTCTTTTAGTTTTTTTGTACAAGCTTTGGATTGATTTAATACCTATTTCTTTTATTTGATTGCCAACAAGATCTTCTTTCGAAAGAATTTCTAAAAATTGCTCATTACAGTATGTAACTTCACCTGCTTTGTCTGCAACCATGATACCTTCACCAAGGTCATCAAGAACCAAACCAAACTGATCTCTTTGTTTGGCTAAGAGATTTATTTGAGATTTCAAATCCTCTGAAATTTGTGAAATACTTCTAGCAACGTTACCAAATTCATCAACCCTCTCTGTTGGTAAGGCTTTGATTGAACTTTTCTTCAATGAGCCACCTGCAAGATTGGATGCTGCGTTTGCTAATTCAGCTATGCTCGAATAGGTATAATTTGCTGCCACTCCACTAGCAATAGTTGCAACCAATAAAGCTACCATAGCAACAAGAAGTATAGATAAATCTAGACTTTCAATGGCTTGATCAAGATATGTATAGGGGACAGCAATTCTTATGATGTTTGGTGATATTTCGTTATTGTCTCTAATTGCAACATATAGCTGCTGTTGGTTAACAGAGTTACTATATCTTGAAGACCATCCAAAACCAGTTTGCAGTGCCTCAATGAATTCTTCTCTGTCGCTGTGATTTTCTAATAAGTTAATTTCATTTTCATCAATGTATGAGTCTCCAATTACTTTTCCATTATTTAGAATTAGTGTAACTCTTGAGTTTGATGCATTGCCAAGCCTGTCAGCAATGGAGTCAGCGTTATTGTTTTGTTGCAGCGAGTCTACTTCATCAATATATTCAACGAGTAACGATGCTTGTTTTTCTAATTGGTCTAAGATTTGTTCTTCAAATGTATTTGTTAAATCTCTTTCAGCAATGATGTATGAGATAGTAATGCTTATTGATAATGATAAAAATATTAATAAAAAGATCCGGGTTCTTATACCCATAAATTACTCGGGTGTTCTTGAAAATTTATAACCTACACCTCTTATAGTTTGAACATATTTACCCATAGCCCCAAGTTTCTCCCTGAGTCTTTTAATATGAGTATCAACTGTTCTAGTAGTAACGTCAGCACTATAACCCCAAACATCAGATAATAATTGATCTCTTGATTGAACCCTTCCCCTTCGATCAACTAATTGGCGTAAAAGTTTAAATTCTAAGGCTGTTAATGTAATAGGTTCATTATCTACAAATACCTCATGAGAGTCTACATCAATTACTAAATCACCAAATTGTCTTTGTACTTCAAGATTTGCTGATTTTTCATTACCTCTTTTTAAAACCGCTTTCACTCTTAATATTAATTCTCTAACACTAAATGGCTTAGTAACATAGTCATCAGCACCCAATTCAAAACCAACAACTTTATCAACCTCATCATCTTTAGCAGTAAGTATGATTATTGGAGTAGTCTTTTTTTCTGAATCTGATTTCAATTCTCGGCATAAATCTAACCCCGTGCCGTCAGGTAACATTAGATCAAGCAAAATTAAAGAGAATTGATCAGCGTTTATATGATTTTTACCCTCAGAAAGTGAGGAGGCACAAGCAACATCAAAGCCCTCTCTTGATAAATTGTATTCAAGAGTTTTTCTAATATCAGGCTCGTCTTCTATAAGTAATATTTTTTGCGACATAAATAAACCTAAATTGTTTTCTATTTATACTCTTTTTTCTTAAAAGATAAAGTATTTTGTATTAAATTAAATATTCTCTAAAAACTGTTCTCTAAGGTTTGGTTTATCAAATTTACCTGATCCAACTTTAGGAAGGTTGTTTTCATAAAATTTAATATTAACTGGTATTTTAAAAGCGGCAAGTTTTGTTGATAAGAACGACTGGAGCTCATCAATAGAAAGTTCAGAGTTTTCTCTTAGATAAATTGCTGCGCAAAGAATTTCTCCAAGTCTCTCATCTGGAACTCCAAATACACATGCTTCTAATATATCTTCATGCTCATATATCGCTCCTTCAACTTCTGGACATGCAATATTTTCACCGCCACGAATGACGATATCTTTAACTCTATCTAATATATATAGGAAAGGACCTTCAAATTTTCCAAGATCACCTGATCTAAACCAACCCTCATCATTCATACATTCTTTCGTTGCTTCGGGATTTTTCCAATAACCGATCATGTTACCAAGTGACTTTATAGCAACCTCACCAACCTCTCCCTCGGGTAATTCACTCCAATCTTCATCAATTATTTTGATTTCTGTAAGAGGCGGAACAACTCTTCCAGTTGAATTAGGATGATTTACATATTCATCACCACCACCCAAGGTACCCAATGCATTAGTTTCAGATAAGCCATAACCGACAGCTGGCCTTGCTTCAAACTCAGCATCTAACTGTTTTACATGCTCAGCAGGTCTTGGAGCGCCACCAGAAGCTAAAGTTTTTAAAGATGATAAGTCATAATTTATTCTTTCAGGATGGTTAAGCAGTTCCCAGGTTTGAGTAGGAACTCCAGTGATATCAGTTACTTTTTCTTGCTCAATTAACTTTAGAGCTAGTCCAGCATCCCATTTTTTCATCATGACAATTTTTCTTCCTACTAAAACAGACATTAATAGTCCTGCATGACTGCCGGTTACATGAAACAATGGTACGCAATGTAAAATTACTGATTTTGGGCTTACTATAGCTGCAGCATCTGGATTTTTTTGTGCTTCAACCTGATTCATAACGGATGAAAAACATGCCCAGCTAAACATAGTTGCTAAAACAGCTTTTTGTGATGACAAAACGCCTTTAGGCTTTCCGGTTGATCCTGAGGTATAGTAAATTGTTGCGTGGTCATCTCTACCAATTTCAACTTCAGGAAATGTTTTATCATGTTCAGATATAAATTCATCAAAAGAAGTAAATAAAGAATCTGGTGTGTAGCTAGTAACTATTTTTTTTAAATTCGTTAAAGATTCTAAACCTTGCAACCTTTTGGAATCAGCTATCAATAACTTAGCATCAGAATGCTCTAAGCCATATATTACTTCTGATGGAACCCACCATGAGTTTAGCGGGACGCATACAGCTCCTATGCCAACGATTCCAAAATAAGAATATACAAACTCAGGATTATTTTGCATACATATTGCCACTCTATCGCCTTTTTTAATACCAGCCTGAATTAATGCATTGCCAGTTTGAGCACTCTTTTCAAAAACCTCTTTGTAGGTATATCTCTCATCCTCGTAAATCAAGCATTCTTTTTCAGCGTGAGCTAAAGCAAAATCTAAATAACCTCTTAGGCTATCTGGTAGATTAATGTACTCTTTGAATGTAACTCCATTTTCATTAACTACGTCTTTAGTTTCAAACATTTGGCCTGGAGC
>CACDVW010000017.1 GCA_902556355.1 uncultured SAR86 cluster bacterium | reverse complement strand
AAGATGTTAGGAATTCATGGCAAAAAATGATTTCTCACGTACCTCAAGACGTTTATTACAGCGATGACTCATTTGCCAAAAATATTGCTTTTGGAGCAGATATAAAAAATCTAAATCAAGATAAGCTTATTAATGCTTCAAAAGATGCGTTAATACTTGATTATATTTTGCAACAGGATGAAAAGTTTGAACATATTTTAGGTGAATCTGGTGTCCAGCTATCGGGCGGTCAAAAACAAAGACTTGGAATTGCAAGAGCCTTATACAAAGACTCGAATGTAATAATATTTGATGAAGCTACTAGCGCTTTAGATGAAAAAACTGAAAAAGATGTCGTGAATTCTATTCAATCAATAGATTCAAAAAAGACTGTTTTAATAATAGCTCATCGACTGTCAACTATAAAACATGCAGATAGAATAGTGTGTGTTGAGAATGGAAAAATTATAACTTTCAACTCATTTTCAGAATATGAGAAAGAAAAACTGAGTAATTTATAATGTGCGGCCTCGTTGGTTACATTGAATCTAAAAATGGTGCAAATTGTTCCTCTGATATTGATAAAGCAATAGCATCGTTAGAGCATAGAGGACCTGATGCATCTGGTAAGGATGAATTTTATACTAATAAAAAAGTAGGGCTTGGACATAGAAGATTATCTATATTAGACATTTCTGATGCTGGAAATCAGCCAATGGAATCTTTTACTGGAAGATTTAAGATTATTTTTAATGGCGAAATTTATAATCATTTAGAAATACGAGAACACTTAAAAAATACATATAGTTTTAATTCTTGGAAAAGCTCATCTGACACTGAAACTCTTGTAAATTTATTTGAGTTTATTGAATTTAAAGATGCTCTTAAATTAATAAAAGGTATGTTCGCAATAGTGTTGTTTGACTTAAGAAATAACTTTATATACTTTTCAAGGGATAGAATTGGAGAAAAGCCATTATATTTGTCCTTCAATGAATCATCTATTCTTTTTGGATCCGAATTAATTTCTTTAACAAAATTTTCTTCTTTCCAGAAAGATATTTCTATGAATGCCTTGTCTTCCTTCTTTAAATTTAATTATATTCCTGCACCACAAACAATTTATAAGAGCACTTTTAAATGTCTTCCAGGAAAATTTATTTGCATCAATCTAAATAAATTCGTATTTGATAAGACTTATGATTGTTTTAATGATATTTTTTTAAATGATGGTGTTTCAATTAACGATTATTGGTCTTCATTAAATTTATTAGACGAATCTATGATAGAAACCAAAGATTTTAATGAGACTTCATTAAATCTAGAAAGCATCATTTCTAAGGCCGTAAAAAATCAATTGATATCGGACATGCCTATTGGAGCCTTTTTATCAGGAGGTATAGATTCTTCATTAATTACAGCATTGATGCAGAAAGAAAGCATGGATAAAGTTAAGACTTTCACAATTGGTTTTGAAGACAAAAGGTATGATGAATCAAATTATGCAAAAGAAGTTGCTAACCATTTAGGAACAAGCCATACAGAACTAATCCTATCTCAAGATGATGTAATTAATGTCGTTCCAAATCTAAGTAAAATTTATAGTGAACCATTTGCTGATTCATCACAAATTCCTACTCTTTTAGTTTCTAAACTCGCTAAATCTGAAGTTTCTGTTGCCTTATCTGGTGATGGAGGCGATGAACTATTTGGTGGATATAATAGATATTTTTTAGCACCAACAGTTTGGTCTATATTAAAAAAATTTCCATTTTCTTTCAGGAGTTTTAGTGCTGATATCATGTTATCTTCTCCTAATTTTTTAAAATCAATAGAAAATATATCTAGATTCTTATATAAGAAAACTCCCGTACAGTTAGTTGAAAAGATTCAATCATTATCCGCTAAAGTTAAAAATATTGAATCAGAAAAAGATTTGTTTATATCATTGATTTCAGGTTATGAAGATTTATCAGAACTCCTGAACTTTAGATCGGATCCGAAATCTTATGCTTATAGTGATGAAATATGGTCAAATACAAGCCTGTCATTTCAAGAAAAAATGATGTTCTTAGATATGATAACTTATTTACCAGATGACATAATGTGCAAAGTAGATAGAGCTACAATGGCATTTAGCCTAGAATCAAGAGCACCATTTCTTCATCAAGATGTTGTTGAAGCAAGTTACAAAATACCAACCCAATACAAAATAAAAAACAAAGATGGAAAACATATATTAAAAAATATTCTCTATAAGTATGTGCCCAAGGATTTAATTGAGAGACCAAAGCAGGGCTTTGGAATACCATTAGATGAATGGATTAAAGGGCCATTAAAAAATGATTTTTATGAATCAATATCAGATGAAAATTTATCTCATAATTTAATTAATCCAAGCATGGTTAAAAAAATGTTAGACGATCATATTGATGGAAAAAGAAACTGGCAAAATCAGTTATGGGCAATTTACTCTTTCCAAAGCTGGTTTTATGAAAATGAAATAAATTCTTAACTATGCATAATATTTTAATTTTAGGCGGAGGCGGTTTTATTGGTAATAACCTATTAAGATATATGGATAAGATAGATTTTTTTAAAAATCATAAAAAGTTTATTACAAGTTCTAAAAAATCACCCTTTCCAGAAGCAGGCCTAAAAAATTGTGAGATATGTAATATAAAACTTGAACAAGTCGACGAGATAAAAAATCTAATCAAATTAAATCATATTAAAACAATAGTTCACTTAGTATCAGGGATGATTCCTTCATCAAATGAGAATGATTTTAAAGAGGAGAAAAGAGTTGTTATCATCCCAACAAATGAGATTTTTTCTTTTGCTGCAGAGAATCGAGTAAAAGTAATTTTTATTTCTTCTGGAGGAACAATCTATAAAAATAATTTAGTAGATCATAAAGAAATCGAAGATCTCGATCCTATAAACTTTTATGGCAAGTCTAAAGTTGAAATTGAAAAAAATCTTAAAGATTTGCATAATAATTCCGACCTACGATATATAACACTGAGACCTTCAAACGTATATGGTAATTTTTATAGCTTGAATTCAAATCAGGGCTTGATTCCTAACACTATTAATAACATTTTCAAAAAAAAGCCAATCACAATTTGGGGTGATGGTTCAGATAGGAGAGATTATTTATATGTTGAAGATTTAGCTAAGACAATCTGTCAAATGATTCTAAAAGAGGAAATATGTGGTGAATTTAATGTGGCATCATCATCTGTACATAGTGTTCTTGAGGTCATAAGACTAATAGAATCAAAAATAAATATTCCTGCTAATATAATCTTTCAAAAAAGAAGAGGTGTAGATGTGTCTGATAATTCTTTAAATACATCAAAAATACAAAGAATCATAGAATTTAAACCTTATAATTTAGACTACGGTTTGAATGAGATCATAAAAAAATTCCCTAAAGAATGATTAATAACTTAGCAATATTTATACCTACTTACAACAGACCTTCAATTCTTAAGTCAAATCTAGTAAATATAATATCTCAGGCTAAAGAATTTAATATCCCTATTTATATTTCTGATGATAGTAATAATGATGAAACAAAAAAAATTATTGAAGAGTACATGAAAAAGTATAATTTGTTAAATTACTCACAAAATATACCAAGCCTAGGTCATGATAGAAATATTGTTTCTTGTTTGTCTAATAAGGAATATGAATACATTTGGCTCATGGGTGATTCCATGTCAATTTCAGATAATGCGATTAAAATAATCTTAGATATCATAGAAATTGAGTCACCAAATATTATCAGCTGCGGAGCAGAAAATAGGAGCATAGATATAGACTCTAGCCATATGTATGATAAGGACTTCATACTGGAAAAATTTGGTTGGCATAACACCTTAACTGGAACGACAATATACAGTAAAGATGCTTTAAGTTCTGTTCAAGATTTAGATCTTCTTGAATGTAAAAATTTCCCACAAATATCAATTATTTTTAAAGCCTTAAATAAAAAATGTTCTTTTTATTGGGAGAAAAAAACCTTAATTTATGCTCATAAAGATAAAGAAAGTTATTGGCAAAATAACATATTCGAAACATTTATTGACGATTTCTCAAGAGTCGTCTTTTATTTACCACCGGAATACTCAAACCATCTTAAGTCTAAGGTTATTCCCATCCATTCTAAAAGAGCTAAAATTTTTGATTTAAAATCTTTATTAGTTTTAAGAACTGAAGGTATTTTTGATTTTAACAAGTTTAAAAAATACTATAAAACATTTAGAAATAATAGTAGAACAAATCTTCTCTTAATATTAATAATCTCTATTATCCCTAAGTCAATTTTGATTCCAATTCGTACATTTAATAAGAGTAGTTATAAGAAATGAGCTATAAACAAGATCAAAACATCTCCTGGGTTATATTTTTTATACTTATGGTGTTTACTTCATATTATTTTGTATTAATAGCAACAAATATCTCTAATGATTTTCCAGAATATACGGCTCTTTCAGATAGACTAAGAGGCGAACCATTAAGTTATTCATTTGAGCGCGAACTTACAGAACCATTTTACTTAATATTGTTTTGGGTTCTAAGCAATACCTTTTCATCATCGACTGTTGTCATAATTGCTGGCGCAATACCATTAATACTTAAGTCGTTAATAATAAAAAGATATTCTTATTATTCATTTATTGGTCTTATATTTTATATTGGAACTTTTTTATCACTGCATGATGCCAATCAAATTAGATTAGCTGGGGCATGCATATTTATTTTATATGCATTGATGTCTAGAGAAGAGATGAGTAAAACTAAACTAATTCTTTTATCTTTTTTTGCTACGGCATTTCACTATACAGGAATCCTTCTTCTTATTCTTTTATTTCAAAAAAGAAAATACCTAGCACTAACTTTAATGACTTTCGCTTCATTTTTATTCGTTCCAATATTCGAATATATTGAAACTATTAACGAATCTTTTAAAATTTTTAATAGATATACAGCTGAAACAGCAAGCCTTGGATTTACCTCACCATACTTTCTTCTCCATTTAATTACTGCAATCAGCTCATTGCTAATTTGGAATTCATTAAATCATATTCAACAAAAAGGTGCTCTTTTTCTTGCTATGGGAGCTTTAGCTTATATATTATTTCAAAACCTTGATATTCTTGCTGTTAGAATAAGGGAATTGGGTTATTTAGGAATAATACCTTTGTTATTTTCTACTAAATTAAGATTAACAATTCCATGGATCGTCATAATCTCCTCTACATCATTAATTTTTTTACTATTTATTTATGAAGTTTGGACAGAATTATTAAGTCATATGATATGAAAGGCTCACTTGTTGACATAGTTATAGTTAATTGGAATGCAGGAAGCTATCTACAAGATTGTATTAAATCTATTATAGATAATAAAAATGAAAATATTGGAGATGTAGTAATTGTTGATAATGGTTCTAATGATAACTCTTTATCATTATTACCAAATGACAAGACTTATATAAAAATAATTAGAGAAAAGATAAATCATGGTTTTGGAAAAGCTTGTAACATTGGCGCCACATATACAGATTCAAAATATATTTTATTTTTAAATCCCGATACTAAAATTAATGAATCTAGCATTAATGAATGCATCAATTTTATGGAAAAAGAAAGCTCATCAGATATAGGTATTTGTGGTATACAGCTAAAAGATGAGCGTGGTATCACAGCATCATGTTCAAGATTCCCATCACTACTTAACATTTTTAGCTCTTCGATAGGATTAGCCAAATTATTCTTCAAGCTTGGAGCGCCCATGAAAGATTTCTCTCATAAATCAAGCATAGAGGTTGATCAGGTAATGGGGGCTTTCTTACTTATAAGGAGAGACTTGTTTCATCAATGTAACGGGTTTGATGAACAGTTTTTTGTTTATTTCGAAGAGGTTGATCTTTCAAAAAGAATCAAAGATCTTGGTTTTAAATCATTTTTTTTGGCAAATTGTAATGCTTTTCATGTAGGGGGAGGTGTATCTCAACAAGTTAAAGCAAAAAGATTATTTTATTCAATTAGGAGCAGAATTTTATTTTCAAGGAAACATTTCAATTTTTTAAGTTATGTATTTGTTTATTTAATAAGTTTACTAGTAGAACCATTTCCTCGAATAGCATTTTCAATAGTTAAATTTGACTTTAAGGCAATATTAGAAACTATTAGTGCATATAGATTACTTTTCTTATGGACTTTTGAAAGAAAAGAACCATAGAAGTTAGCTATTAATTTTAATTTTCGAATGCCGGTGTTAAAATATAGTCCAAAATTTAGGGTATACAATGAAAGCAGTCATTCTTGCTGGTGGGTTAGGAACAAGACTTAGCGAAGAAACATCACATAAACCAAAACCTATGGTTGAAATTGGCGGAATGCCAATTTTATGGCATATCATGAAGAGTTATTCTCATGCTGGAATTAACGAATTTATTATCTGTCTTGGTTACAAAGGCTATGTAATTAAAGAATTCTTTGCTAATTATTTTTTACATATGTCTGACGTTACCTTTGATTTAAAAAATAATTCTATGGAAGTGCATTCTGCTAATGCAGAGTCATGGAAAGTAACTTTAGTTGATACTGGAAGAGACACTATGACTGGTGGAAGGCTTAAGAGGGTTAAATCATATATAGGAGATGAAAACTTTTGCTTTACCTATGGTGATGGAGTTTCTGATTTAGATATAAACTCATTAATAAATTTTCATGAAAACAATAACAAACTAGCAACAATAACTGCTGTCCAACCACCAGGACGATTTGGGTCATTAGATATTAATAATGACTTAGTTGAAAGTTTTCTTGAAAAGCCTGAAGGGGACGGTGGTTGGATAAATGCTGGATTTTTTGTTTTATCACCAAAAGTAATTGATTTTATTGATGGCGATCAAACGGTTTGGGAAGATGAACCATTGACTAAATTGGCTAATAAAAAAGAACTGTGCGCATATTGCCATACTGGTTTTTGGAGGCCGATGGATACTTTAAGAGATAAAACTACATTGAATGATCTTTGGTCAAAGGGCCATGCTCCATGGAAAAGATGGTAATTGATAATTTTAATTCTGTATTCAAAGATACCAATACATTCATATCAGGCCACACAGGTTTTAAAGGCAGCTGGTTAGCTTTTTGGTTAAATAATCTTCATTCAAACGTTTCAGGGTTATCGCTAGAACCTGAAAAAGATTCACACTGGAATGATCTTGATATATCAATTCTGAATAATAATATTGGTGATATTAGAAATTATAATTTTGTTGAAGAATGTTTGTTAAAAGCAAATCCTGAAATAGTTTTTCACCTTGCTGCTCAGCCATTAGTCAGAGAATCATATGAAACTCCCATAGAGACTTGGGAAACAAATGTTATTGGTACTGCAAATTTATTACAAGCATGCAGAAAATTAGATAACCTTAAAGCTATTATCGTTATTACTTCCGATAAGTGCTATGAAAACATTGAAATCAATAAAGGTTACAAAGAAAATGATCCTTTAGGTGGGCATGATCCCTATAGTTCTTCAAAAGCTGCAGTAGAGTTTCTTGTTTCTAGCTTTAGAAAATCATTTTTCTCAAATGCTGACTCACCTAGGTTAGTAACGGCAAGAGCAGGTAATGTCATTGGAGGAGGTGATTGGTCAAAAAATAGATTAATTCCTGATGTAGTTCGAAGTTCTATATCTGGAAATCCTTTATCGATAAGATATCCAAATTCAACTAGACCCTGGCAGCATGTTCTTGATTGTAACTATGGATATCTTCAGCTAGCTATGAAACTATTATCAGAATCCAGTGTTAAAGAAAATGCGTTTAATTTTGGGCCTTCTCAAAATAGTAATGCTACCGTACAAGAAATTCTAATAAAAATTAAATCATTTTGGCCTTCCATTAAGTGGGAATTAGACGATAAAACTAATCCGCATGAAGCTGGATTTCTTTACTTGAATAGTTCTTTATCAAATAATGTTTTAAATTGGAAGCCTGTTTTAAATCTTGAAAATACACTAGAGATGACAATTGATTGGTATAAAAATTATAGTGAAGGCATTATATGCAGCAAAGATCAATTATCATTATATACAAAGCTATTAAAAGACTCTGCTAATAATTAAGATGAAAATAAAATCATTACCTATCAGTGGGGCTTTTGAGATTGAATTAGTTGATTTTAAGGATTCTAGGGGTACCTTCAAAAGATTATTTTGCTCAAAAGAACTAAATAATCTAATACCTTCCAAGCAAATAGTTCAAATTAATTCTTCTGAAACTTTTCAGAAAGGCTCAATTAGGGGTATGCATTTTCAAACTAAACCAAAAGCAGAAACTAAATTAATACATTGTATAAGCGGTGAGGTTTTTGATGTCATGATTGATTTAAGAAAATCATCAAAGACTTTTCTCCAATGGCATTCAGTCAAGCTTTCAAGTCATCTTAATAATATGGTTATTATTCCAGATGGCTGTGCACATGGTTTCCAAGTCCTCTCAGAAAACTCAAGACTAATTTACTTTCATACAGAATTTTATTCGCCAGAATATGAATCTGGAATTAGATATGATGATCCATTAATTGGTATTGATTGGCCGCTTGAAATTGATTTTGTATCAGATAGAGATAAAAAACATCAACTATTAACAGAGAGCTTTAAGGGAATATAATAATGAAATGTAGACACTGTAACTCTAAACTTGAAAATGAGTTTATCGATTTAGGCAATGCACCTCCTTCAAATAACTATGTATCTCAAGATAAGTTAAAACTCCAAGAGAAATCTTATCCATTAAGAGTCATGGTTTGTAGTAATTGCTGGCTAGTCCAAACTGAGGATTTTAGTGATGCTGATGAGCTATTTACAGATGAATATGCATATTTTTCTTCTACATCAATAAGCTTCCTTGAACATGCTAAAAATTATGTAAGTGAAATTACTAAATTTTTAAAGCTTAATCAGAATTCTTTTGTTGTTGAATTAGCATCAAATGATGGTTATTTATTAAAAAATTTTGTTGAATTAGGTATTCCATGTCTTGGAATAGAGCCAACAAAAAGCACTGCAAATGTTTCTAGACAAAAAGGTATCGAAACTATTGAAGAATTTTTTGGAATAGATTGTGCAAAAAAACTCAGTCAAGCTAAAAAAGCTGATTTAATTATTGGAAATAATGTTTATGCGCATGTTCCTGATATAAATGATTTTACTGCAGGTATTAAAGAGCTTCTATCTCCAGACGGAACTGTAACGCTTGAATTCCCGCATTTAATTGAATTAATTCAAAACAATCAATTCGATACAATTTATCATGAACATTATTCTTATCTATCCTTGTTTTCAGTCTCACAAATTTTTAATAAGGCTGGATTAAAAATCTACAAAGTAGATAAACTTCAAACTCATGGGGGAAGTTTAAGAATCTATGGATGCCACAAAGAAAAGGATATGATGATAGATAAATCTTATAAAGACCTTATCAACAAGGAAATAAAATTGGGTATCAATGATATTAATTTATATAAGAACTTTAATAAAATAGCTGAAAAAATTAAAGATGAGTTTTATAAATTTCTCATAGATTGCAAAGAAAAAGATTTATTTGTGTGCGCATACGGGGCAGCCGCAAAAGGCAATACATTATTGAATTATTGTGGCATTAAAGATAATTTAATAAACTTTGTTTGTGATGCAGCAGAGGCCAAACAAAATAAATTTTTGCCAGGATCAAAAATACCTATTGTCCACCCTGATGTTTTAAAGAATGAAAAAAAAATTGACTTTGTAATAATATTTCCATGGAATATAGCGGATGAGGTTATAGCCAAATTAGATTTTCTAAAAGCAAATGGCACAAAATTCGTAATGGCCATACCAAAGCTTACTATCATATAGATGAATATATTAATTACTGGAGCTTCGGGTTTTATAGGAAGACATCTAATTAATCTACTTGATAGAGATAATAAATACAAAATTCATGCAATTTATAATCAAAAAAAATCTGTTAAAAGATTAAAAAATACTATTTGGCATAAGCTAAATCTTTTTAATTATGATGAAGTTGAGTTATTAATAAAAGAAATACAACCAACGCATATTATTCATCTTGCTTGGTATACAGAACATGGAAAATTTTGGAATTCAGAAAAAAATGAAGACTGGATGAATGCTTCAATTAAATTATTTCAGATATTTAAGAAGTATGACGGAAAGCGTTTTATTTCTGCAGGAACTAAAGCTGAATATTTTGACGGCGAATTTTTAGATGATTATCAAAACTCTACCTTCGAATGTTATGAATTAGATAAACCGAATCCTGATTCTGTTTATGGAGAATACAAGAATTTACTTAATATGCAATTAAATGAGATTGATAAAAAAGGAAATAGAAGCTTGGTTTGGGCCAGAATTTTTGACACTTATGGTCCCTATGAAAACGAAAAAAAATTTTGCTCATATGTAATAAAGAACTGCATTAATCAAAAAAAAATAACTTGCAATCATCCACAATTGGGCATGGATTTTCTTCATGTTCAAGATATTGCTAATGCATTTAAATTTATTATAGATGGAGATTTCCTCGGAACAATAAATATTTCGTCTGGAAGTACATGCACACTAGAATATATTTCAAAATATATTACAAAGAAATTTAATAGTGAAGAGTTGCTTGAGCTTAATAGCTCAAGCAATGATAGAAGAAAATTTTTTGGTAATAATACTATTTTAAAGAATCTTGGATGGCGTAATAAATATTCAATCAAGGATGGCCTTGATGACTTAATTAAATTTTATGTCAAAAAATATGAATAAATTAAAAATAGGGTATTGGCCTAATTCATCAACATTTGATGCCCCAGGAGATAGAAGGCGCTTTATTTTTTACGCAGAAAATAAAAAAATAGATTTTGAATTATTTACGCCTGGTAAGAAATATGATTTGGTTTACTTGTCTCAAGCAGCTGATATTTCTCTTATAAAAGAGTTCAAGAAGACTGGTGCTAAAATTTTTTATGACAATATCGATTCGTATTCTTCAGATTCAAAGTCTATTAGATCAAAATTAAGAGGAGTGGCCAAATTTCTTAACCGGTCAAGTAAATACCTAATTTTAAACAACACAAAATTCTTAAATGAACATTTTTTATCTTCTGTAGATGCGGTTGTATGTGCATCTGAAGAACAAGCAGAAATAGCAAGAAATTTTTCTTCAAATGTTTTCTGTATACCCGATCATACCCACAATGAAAAAGTCTCTATTAAGGAAGATTATTTCTCAACTGATACTATAAATATTGGGTGGGAGGGCTTGGGCTCAAACGTATACCAGTTAAACGCTTTAAAAAATGTATTTAAAGAATACTCTAAAACACATAAATTTAATCTTCATGTTATAAGTGATAAAACCTCATATAAATTTATGAACAGATATATTAGTATTAATAATGAAAAGAGTATAAAGAACTTATGTGATAACATCATTTTTCATGAATGGAATAATGAGACATACTCATCCAATCTTGCTTCTTGTGACATAGCAATAATCCCAATAAATCTTGAAAGTAAGATGGCATCAGGAAAGCCTGAAAATAAACTAATACATTTATGGAAAATGGGCATGCCCGTAATCACTTCAAATACAAATAGCTACAAACGAGTGATGGATAAGTGCGGTTTGGACTTAGTATGTAATTCAGAAAATGACTGGATCAAGAATTTAAGATTATTATCTGATAATTATGAACTGAGAAGGAATATTGGAAAAAAAGTTTATAATTATGCCAATAATTATTATGGAACGACCGCTGTTATTGAAAGATGGGATTCAATGTTTAATCAAATTTTTAAATGATAGATTACAGAAAATACAGTCATATTGACGACTATGATGCTTATAAACGTTTTTGTGAAAAAAATTTTGGTAATAACTGTTATCAATCCAAAATAGACCATATAGAATGGCTTGAGTCTAATAAATACCATTTTATTAATTTAGCTGTTTCAGACAATGAGATTATTGGCTGTTTTCATGGCTTTAAAGCACCGGTAAAAATTAATAATGAAACTCAATTCTTTTATTCTCTGCATGACTTAATGGTTGATAAAAAATTCGGTTCACAAATTGGTCTTAAGCTTATGCAGGCTGTTATTTTTCAGGATAATCCGGTTATTCTCTCAGGAGCAATAGGAAGAATTTCTAGAGCATACAAAAGACTAGGATCTACTCAATTTCAGTCTCATTGGTATAGAAAGTTTATAATTCCATATAACCCATTACGGTTTTTCTTTCTTAATAAGAATTTCATTAAACTGACCCAAAACAAAATGAAATTTAATTTTATTAATAATAAAGAGAAAGACTCAAGAATCATAATAGAATCTATAATTAACGCTTATGAATATGATGATGATTTTTCAAGGGAATTTTTTGAATGGAGATATTTTCAAACCAATTCTCCGTTAACTTTTTTTACATATGATGATAATTTTAAAAATATCATAAAATTTTCTATTGGTTTGAGAGGATTTATACCGTTTTTAAGAATAATATCTGTTACCAAAGATAATGATAAAATTTTTTTACACCTTTTAAAGTCTATTGAAGATTTCGCTTCAAGAATTGGGATTCCTGTCATCTTGTATTCAATTACCGAAGATATTTTGCCACCAGAAGAACTTAAATTTAATGAGTATAAAGATATGCCCAATTCATATGTCTTTTCAAAAAAAAGAAATCTTTTAAATAATTTTCCTATAACCATAAATGGTTTCTCGACTGACTTAGGTTTTGACAGCCTGTTTTATAAAGGAATTAATGAATAGAATTAATAAAGGCATCGTGACATTGTCATTTGATTGTGAAGCAAAATGGGGTATGGCAGATTTAAGCCTTAACTGGACGAAAGAACTAACTGATAAAAATTTAGTTGAGGTATATGAGTATATTTTAGAAATTCTTAAAAAACATAATATACCTTCTACTTTTGCTTTTGTAGGTGCTATGACAGAGACAAAAGATGATTTTTTAGCTAAAACCAAACCGCTAATGAATGGCCCCAATCATAAAAAATGGCTTAAACCAATATATAGTCAATTAACAGAAAGCGATGAAGGATGGTTTTTCCCAAACCTTATTAATCTTTGTAAAAAATATCATATGCATGAAATTGCTTCTCACGGATACACACATATTCCATTTAGCAGTCTTACAGATGAGGAAGTTACTGAAGAGATGAAGCTAATAAAAGATTGGTCATTGAGAAATGAACTCAATTGTAAGACATTAATATTTCCTAGAAATGATATTAGTTTTTCTGAGAAACTTAATAGATACGATATTCAATTGTACAGAAATTTACCAAAACTTATTGACACAAAATACTTACCAAAATATGTAAATACTTTTTTGGAAGAATTAAATATTTTTAAAAAAAGTGAAGAATTAAATTTTGATAAATTATGTATCCCAGGCGGTGTTTTTATAAACTGGAAATATGGACCAAGGAAGATTATACCCAAAACTATTTCTAATATTAGATATAAAAATATCATAAACGATGCTATTAAAAGAAATAGAGTAGCTCACTTTTGGACGCATCCACATAACTTTATAACTGCCCCAGATTCAAAAATAATATTTGAAAGGTTGTGCCAAGAAATTCAGAAAAAAGTTGAATCTAATGAATTAGAAATTTACAGACAAGTTGATTTCATCTAAGGTTATTTATCACTTTATTTGTAAATAAATAAATGTTGTTCAATACCAGTCTCATTAAATGAATAAACGTTATCTTTCTATATCTATTATTGAGGTCTAAGAAAAAAAATTCTCCTCCTGATCTAACATTACTTTCACCTAGATCATAAATAGGTATTTTTAACTTCCAAGAGCAATAATTTAAAGCAAGTTGATCTCTTTTCGCTTCTTTTGAATATTCTTTCCAACAATTATGAAGTAACTTTCTAGAGTTTTCGTTATTCTTGCATATTATTATATTGTTTTCGAATAGACCTCTATCTTCAGGATATAGTTCCTTTGAATATCTTCTCATTTGTTTTCTTATTCTCCAAAACCAATCTAGAGAGTCCTCAATGCATTTTTTGCCTTCATCATAAATGGACTCCCTTTCAAAATGTCTAAATAGAAATATATCTTCATCCTTAAGATAGATTTTATCTACGAGATCTGAAATATGATTAATGATTTCTATATTACCATCTATATAAATGCTAATGTCATGCGAAGGGAGAAATTCACTTGGATGAAATTTGACGTACCTATTTTTATCTTTATTTGAAAAGTTATCTAGACCATTTATGGGTTGCATAATCCAACCATAAGGAACATTTTCAGAAGAATCAGTAAAAAAAATATATTTTATTTTTTTTTCTAAATTTTTATGATGTATCAATTTCTCATATTTACCAGTCACGCAAGAATAAACTACTATTTTCTTATTTGTTATATTCAGCATGTAATAAAGATTTATATGATGGTATTTTTACTATTAAATAATTATAATTACATTTTGTTTAAAAGGAATTATTTCATGCAAGACAAACTCATTGAATTAATAGCTGAGGCTTTAGAAATTGATAAATCTGAGGCTGAGAATGATCTTATACTCGATCCTGAAGAAAATTGGGACTCTATAGCATTACTATCTGTAATAGCATCTATTGATGAGGAGTTCAATATACAATTAGATGGAGATAAGCTTGCTGAATGTAGATCAATCCCAGAAATATTAAAACTCTTAGAAGAAAATTCTTGAGTGTAACCTTTTTAGACTTATCAAAAGATAGTTCGTTTTTTGTATTATTAGGCTCAAGAAAACATTTATCGACTTTTTACAACATAAAAAATTTTTTTAATTTTTTTGAGCTAGTTTTCTCTCCATTTATTAGCAAAAGACTATTTCAAAACCGTTATTTTCAAACCAGATCACTTATTCTAAAAGAATTAAAAAACATGAATATTAATCCTTCAGATATCAAGATCTCAATGTCTCATAATAAAGATGATTTTGTTGCACTTATATCAAAAAAAGATACAAATATGGCAATTGATTTTGAGCAAACTAACAGAAAGATTTCTTATGCATTGGATGTTAAAATCTCTCAAATACAAAAACCCGATTCCTTATCATCACTAGGATTTATAAATATGATAGAAACATTGGTTAAAATCACAAATAAAAAATGGTTTTACTTAATAGAAAATATTGAAATAAAAAAAATGCTTAATTTCAAGGATGTTTATAGGGTAAATTTTGAAAATGAAACTATATATTCCAGATTCTATAGCTATAATGGCAATCAAATCTGTATAAGTTCATATAAGTCTGAGGTTTTGTAATGATAGTTTTAACTGGCGCATCTGGAGGAATAGGCACTGAAATTATAGGGGATTTATCTAAATTAGATGATGTTTTAGCAATTTATAACACAACTAAACCAAAGAACATTAATCTTCCAAATGTTTCTTTTCGAAAAGTTGATATTTCTGATCCTGAAGAGATAAAAAGTTTTGTTGATAAAGAAGGCTTATATTTAAAAAATATATCATTAATAAATATGGCTGCTGTCTCTATTGATGGCTTATTAGCTAATTATGATTTAGAAAATTGGGAGAAAGTTATGAAAATTAATCTAATTTCAAATTTTCTTTTCTCTAAATATTTATTACCAAAAATGATTAAGGATAAGTGGGGAAGAATCATACATATCTCTTCTACCAACTCTGCTATAGGTGCAGGAGCATATTCGTCTTCAAAATCGGGATTAGATGGCTTATCCAAGGCATTATCAAAGGAGTATGGAAGATATAACATTACTTCAAATATCATCAAATTAGGCGTATTTAATAGTGGTATGTTTCATCAACTATCAAAAAAGAATCAAAAAATATTTCTTGAAAAAATTCCATCAAAAAATATAGGAAAAACATCTAATATAACTAATGCAATTTCTTTCCTTATTAGTTCTGAGTTTGTAAATGGAGCGTCAATAACCATTGACGGAGGAGCATCGTAAGTTTATGCAATCTAAAAATCATAGTGTTAAAATTTTAAAAAATATGACCCTTGATATTACCTTAGGGAGTGGTGTATTTGAACCAACTGGAACCTCCACTGAGATTGCAAAGGCAGTATGCAACCATATTATATCTCCAGGTAAAACACTTGATCTTGGATGTGGCTCAGGAGTAGTGGGGTTGGCTTTAGCAAAATCTAAGAAAATTAAAGGAAAGTTATATGCATCTGATCTTAGCAAAGATGCTGTAAAGTTTTTAAAAATTAATGCTGATAGATACGATATAGATGTTGATGTTAGGTCAGGAAGTATTTTTGATCCATGGAAGGATGAAAAATTTGATTATATTATTGATGACATATCAGGAGTAGCTAAAAGAATAGCTGACATATCCCCTTGGTTTAAAGAAACAGCATGTGATGCAGGTGAAGATGGCTCTTCACTTGTAGTAGATGCTATTAAAAAATCTCCAAATTACTTATATCCTAACGGAAAGTTTTTTTTCCCAATCTTATCTCTATCAAATTCAGATATTATATTAACTAAAGCTAATGAGGTTTATAAAAATGTTGAAAAATTATCATCTCACAAGTGGAGAATACCTGAAGATATGATGAGCCATCAAAAAGAACTATTTAAATTAAAAAAAGAAAAAAAAATATATTTTGAAGAGAAATATGGCTGGCTATTATGGTCAACTGATGTATATGTTGCTTATAACCCAAGGTAAATAATGTTCACAAAATCTTTTATTGATAAAATCGAATTCTTTGTTCCATCTAACAAGCTTTCCAATCAAATGCTTGCAGAGGAAAATCCTTCATGGGATGTTGAAAAAATTTATGAAAAGACCGGAATTAAGAATAGATTTATTGCTGATTCAGATAAAACTGCAACAGATCTAGCGGTAGAAGCTGGAAAAAATTTTTTACAAAAGTACCCTGAAAAAAAACAAGAAATTGATTATTTAATTTTTTGTACTCAGTCTCCAGATTATTTTTTGCCTACATCTGCATGCCTTATTCAAGATCGCTTGGAATTAAGAACTGAGATAGGGGCTATTGACGTAAATCAAGGGTGTTCTGGTTTTGTTTATGCTCTTTCATTAGCTAAAGGCATGATAGAAAGTAATCAAGTCAGAAATGTATTAATAATTACTGCAGAAACCTATTCTAAATATATTAATTATAAGGATAAAAGTGTTAGAACTCTTTTTGGAGATGCAGCATGCTGCACTTTTGTTAATTCTGTGAATAATAAAGAAGATCATATTTCAAACATTATTCATGGAACTGATGGAAAGGGGGGAGAGCATCTTATAGTGCCCCATGGTGGACATAAGAATCCAATTGACGATACTTCATATTTAGAGCACGAAGACGATAAAAAAAATGTAAGATCACCAGCTAACTTATATATGAATGGCGGCGCAATCATGACATTTACATTAGTAAAAATACCAAAAGTATTTAATCAAATCCTTCAATCTAACAATATGACAATTGATGACATTGACGTAGTTATCTTTCATCAGGCAAATAAATTTATACTTGATGGAATTCAAAGAAAGTTAAAAATACCTGAATGTAAAATGCATAGATCTTATGAAAACTATGGAAATACTGTCTCATCAACAATTCCAATTGGAATTAAGATCGAACAAGATCTTAAACAAGATAATGAAAAGAAAACTGCTCTTATTCTTGGTTTTGGTGTCGGTCTTTCATGGGCAGGGACAATAATTAAATTTTAAAATATATATAACTTGAAAAAATTAAATTACAAAATATCAGTGTCAGGCTTAGGCTATGTTGGATTGCCTGTTTTGATAGCTTTCTCAAAAATAGATAAAGTAATTGGTTTTGATATCAATACTCAAAGAATAAGTGATTTATCTATTGGTAAAGATAAAAATAATGAAGTTAAAGCAGAGGATTTAATTAATCCGAATATTTTATTTTCTAATAATATAGAAGATATAAAAAAGGCGAACTTTCACATAGTTGCTGTGCCAACACCAGTTAGTGTTAATAATGATCCTGATTTAAAGCCCCTTATTTCAGCATCTGAAAAGATAGCTTCAGTCTTAAAAAAAGGAGATATTGTTGTTTATGAATCAACAGTATATCCTGGGGTCACTGAAGAAATATGTATTCCAATTCTAGAAGAGAAATCTTCTTTGCAATTAGGAGTTGATTTCAAAGTTGGCTATAGCCCGGAAAGAATAAATCCTGGAGACCATAAGCATACTATTTCTAACATTGTTAAAGTTGTTTCAGGATCTGACGATGATTGTTTAGAAGCAGTTGCAGATATTTATAGCAAAATTGTTAAAACTGGAATATTTAGGGCTGCTACTATCAAAACAGCAGAAGCAGCCAAAGTTATTGAGAATACCCAAAGGGACATTAACATAGCATTGATCAATGAGCTTTCCCTAATTTTTAAAAGACTAGATATTGATACTTCAGAAGTTCTTGAGGCTGCAAATACTAAATGGAATTTTTTAGATTTTAAGCCTGGTCTTGTCGGTGGTCATTGTATAGGCGTAGATCCATATTACCTTACATATAAATCTAGGCTTCATGGTTACGAACCTCAGGTTATTCTTGCTGGCAGAAAAATCAATGATCATATGGCTCATTATATTTCTAATGAAATCATTGAAGAGATAAATGGACTACCAATAAAAGAACCTTCAGCAACAATTTTGGGGGTAACTTTTAAAGAAGATTGCCCAGACATGAGAAACTCTAAGGTACTAGATATTATAGATAATTTAAAAGCAGCAAAGATTAATATTCAAATTAGCGATCCGATTGTATCACCTGAAGAAGTTGTAGAATCTACCGGAATAGAATTGACCAAAATAGAAAATCTAAAACCTTCAAATATATTAGTTTTAGCAGTTGCTCATAACCAATTTAAGGAATTAGATAGATATGATATTAAAAAATTACTTAAAGACGGTGGGTCTATCTATGACTTAAAAAATGTTTTCAAAAAAGATTATTTCATTAAAGAAGAAATAAAACATTGGAAGCTATAAATTTGTCAGGAACATGAAGAAAGTTTTAAGAATTCTGAATAGATTTAATATTGGAGGCCCAACACATAATGCAACATATTTGACAAAATATTTGCATCCCGAATTCCAAACTAAGCTCATTGCAGGAAAAAAACTTGATTCTGAGGAAAGTTCTGAATATATGCTAAAGGATTATGAAATTAATTTTGAAATTATTGAGGATATGAGTAGATCGATTAATCTAATCAAGGATTTAAAATCTTTTTTTAAAATTAAAAAAATTATTAAAGAATTTAAACCAGATATTGTACATACTCACGCTTCAAAATCTGGCGCACTTGGGAGGTTAGCTGCAATAACTTCAGGAGTGCCAATAATTGTTCATACTTTTCACGGTCACGTATTTCATTCGTATTTTGGTAGACTTAAAACAAAGTTTTATATTTTTCTTGAAAGGTATTTAGCTAAAAAATCGTCAGCAATAATTGCTATTAGTAATCTTCAAAGAAAAGAGCTTGTAAATGAATTTAAGATTTGTTCAAAGAATAAAATATATACAATTCCTTTAGGGTTTGATTTAGAAAAATTTCAAAAACAAGATTTTTTAAAAAGAAATGAATTTAGAGATGAGTTCAATTTAAATAAGAATGATATTGCTATAGGGATAATTGGTCGACTGACACCAATAAAAAATCATTCGTTTTTCTTAAGGGCAATAAAAATTTTAATAGAAGATAGCTCAAGAAAATTTAAAGTATTTATAGTTGGAGATGGTGAGGATAGATTAGCTTTAGAGAGTTTATGCACTCAATTAGATTTAAGATTTAATGCTGAGGGTGTAGAGGACCCCATTATCTATTTTACATCTTGGAGAAAAGACATTGATAGAGTTTATGCTGGAATTGATATAGTGGCATTAACTTCAAAAAATGAAGGCACTCCTGTAACATTGATTGAGGCACAAGCATCAAATAAACCAATAGTATCAACTGATGTTGGAGGTGTATTGGATGTTGTTAAAAATAATATCACAGCATTTGTTTCGGATAAGCATGATTATAATGTATTCTCCAATAATTTAAGAAAGCTCGTAGAGGACGATTCTTTAAGAGTAAAAATGGGTAGTGCGGGCTACAGTCATGTATCAGAGTTATTTAGTTACCATAGACTTGTAAAAGACGTTAGAAAATTATACAAAAATCTTTTGAATGAAAAAAATATCTAAAAATCCAATCACTAATCAGGATTACTTAATTCCAGATGTACTTGATGATGGTGCTTCTCTTAAAGAGTTTATAGAAGAACATCCTGATAAACCTATTATTGTAGTTCAAGGTCTTGGTTTTGTTGGGTCTGTAATGTCTTTGGTATGTGCTAATGCCATTAAAGGTGATTATGCAGTAATAGGAGTTGATCTTCCAACGGAAGAATCATATTGGAAAATAGCTTCTATAAATGATGGTTTTTTTCCTGTTGTATCATCTGACCCGAAAGTAAAAGCTTATTTTGAAGAAACAAGAAAGAAAAGGAATTTTTATGCAACATATGATAATTATGCATATCAACTAGCCGATGTAATTATTGTTGATATTAATTTAGATGTTCAAAAAGAATCAACTCAATTTGGCAATTTGATAGATTATGAAGTGGATTTGTCCTCTTTTAAATCTGCAATTAAGGCTATAGGCAAGAATGCAAAAGAAAAGGTCTTAATTTTAGTAGAAACAACAGTCCCGCCTGGTGCTACAAAGCTTGCTGCTGAAATTATTGATAAAGAATATTCTAAAAGAGGAATTTCTTCAGAGAATGTATCAATTGGCCATTCTTATGAAAGAGTTATGCCAGGACCAAATTATATTGATTCTATTCAAAATTTTTTCAGAGTATATGCAGGTGTTGATGATAAAAGTGCAAATGAAATAGAGAGTTTTCTTAGAACCATTATAAGAACTGATGAGTATCCATTAACGAGATTGGGCAATACTAACGCAACTGAAATTTCAAAAGTTCTAGAAAATTCATATCGTGCAATGAATATCTCATTTATAGTTGAGTGGTCAAGATTTGCTGAAGAGGCAGGAGTAAATCTTTATGAAGTTATTAATGCAATAAGAATGAGGACTACCCATAAAAACATAATGTTGCCAGGAATAGGAGTTGGTGGATACTGTTTAACAAAGGATCCTCTATTGGCTAGCTGGGCAAGACAAAACCTTATTAATGCAGATAATGATATGTTGGCTATGAGTGAAATGGCTGTTAGAACAAATGATAAAATGCCATTACATGCATTTGAATTTTTAGAATCATTCTATGGAAAAGAAAAGCTTAAGGGCAAGAAAATACAATTATATGGGGTGTCATATTTAGCAGGGGTTGGCGATACAAGATATACCCCTGTTGCAAACTTTTATAAATTATTAATTGAACATGAGTCTATCGTTTCATTGCATGACCCATATGTTAGTTATTGGGAAGAATTTAATCTTAATATAAGTCAAGATATCAATAGTTTTGATGAAGAAACAAATATAGTAATTTTCACTACTGGACATACAGAATATAAAAATAATAAAAATTTAATAACTAATTTAGACAATCAAGAAGACTTATATATCTATGACACCATAGGCATTCTTAGTGAAGATGAGATTAGTTTTTTATCAAAAAAACATGTCGTTAAAGTTTTAGGCAGGGGTGATATCTAAAGGTTTAAAAATGAAGAAAGTAATAATTTTAGGTGGAGCAGGTTTTATTGGATTAAATATTGCGAAATATTTAATTGCCAAGAAAAACTATAAAATTACTATCGCTGATAATCTCTCAAGAGGAAAAATGGATTCCTATTTAGAGGAAATTATTTCATATGAAAATGTTGATTTTATTGAAGGTGACTTCACAAAAAAGTCTTCCTTTAATAGTCTCGATACCGATTATGATTATTGTTACATGCTTGCATCAGTTGTGGGAGTCAATAATACACTTAAGATTCCTAGTGAGATAATAAGAATTAATACTTTGTTAATTCTTAATACTCTTGAATGGTTAAAAATAGGGGCAGCCAAAAACGTTGTTTTCACATCAACAAGTGAAAACTACGCAGGAACAATTGATAAATTTGGTTACACTATACCCACTCCTGAAGATATACCATTATCAATTATAGATATCTCTCATCCAAGATATACATATGCAGTAACCAAAATGCTTGGAGAATCAAGTTTTTTAAATTATTCAAAATCATATGGTTTTAATTGCACTATTGTGAGATATCACAATGTAATAGGACCAAGAATGGGATTTAAACATGTTATACCCCACCTTGCAGAAAGATTTTTAGTGAATAAAGAAAATCCTTTTCTAATGTATGGACATGATCAAACAAGAGCCTTTTGTCATATCACTGATGCGGTTGAAGGAACAGTTCTAGCTATAGAGTCTGATAAATCAAATGGTGAGATCTTTCATATAGGAACAGAAGAGGAAATAACTATTGAACAGTTAATAAAAACTACTGGTAGTTTTTTTAATTATGATGGAATTTATAGAGAAGCTCAAACATTTCCAGGGTCAACAAACAGAAGATGTCCTGATATATCAAAAGCAAGAAATTTGCTCGGCTATAACCCAAGGTTTAAATGGCAAGAATCCTTAGAAGCGACTCTTGAATGGTATGAAGATTTCTTTCAAAAAGGTGAAACAGCCTTTGAAACCTCATTTGAAGATCCAACTAATGTATAGCTTGACTAAAAGGATTTTAGATATATCAACTGCATTCATTGCTCTAATTTTATTGACTCCCTTGTTTATACCAATTATTTTAATTTTGAGGTTTACAGGAGAAGGAGAAGTATTTTATTTTCAAGAAAGAGTGGGCTTAGATAATAAGACTATCAAAATATTTAAGTTTGCTACTATGCTGAAAAATAGTGAAAAAATAGGAACAGGGATATACACAGCTAAAAATGATCCAAGAATTCTCCCTTTTGGTAATTTTTTAAGAAAAACTAAAATTAATGAGTTGCCGCAAATCATTAATATATTAATTGGTGACATTAGCTTAGTTGGACCAAGACCACTAATTAGAAAAACATTTGAGCTCTACAAAGAACATGATCAAAAAATAATATACTCAATTAAGCCAGGATTAACTGGTATAGGCTCTATTGTGTTTAGAAATGAAGAGGAAATATTAAATAATGCTGAGATGGAATTAGAAGAGTTCTATAAAAATTACATTACTCCATACAAAGCTGAACTTGAATTATGGTATGTTAAAAATAAATCATTTTTATATGATTTAAAAATTATATTTCTTACGGCTTGGGTAATATTATTTAAAGATTCAAGACTACCATGGACTATATTTAAAGGCTTGCCTAAAAGAGATCAAATTTAATGATAAATATTTCAGATATCTCCAATCAATTACCGTATTTAAAGTTTAAAAAGCTTTATAAAGAGGCTCTTACTGCGCAACAACCTAACATTGAGGCTGTTTGCATAAGTTCATTTGATAATAAAAACAGGGAATCAAACTCAAGATTTGTTAATCTTAAATATATTATTAATGATGAATGGATATTTTTTTCAAATTACTTAGGCCCTAAATCTAAAGAATTTAATTATTGCCCTAATATATCTGCAGTATTCTTTTGGCATCAAACAAATACTCAAATTCGCATAAAAGCAAAAATACAAAAATCTCCAAAAGAATTCTCTGACAATCATTTCAAGCATAGAGATAAAGGTAAAAATATTCTTGCTATTTCATCTGAACAATCAAAAGAAATCGACTCTTACAATGATTTTATAGATGTTTATGAGCAAGCCTCAAAAAAAATATTAAACACACAAAAAAGACCTGCTCATTGGGGTGGTTATTCTTTTAGGCCATATTATTTTGAATTTTGGCAAGGCCATAATCTAAGGATTAATAAAAGAGAAGCGTTTATTTTTGAAAAAGATGTTTGGAAAAATATCTTCCTTCAGCCATAAAGAAAAATATATTTACCTTGCATATCAATTAGTTTAAAATGCTACCCAAATTTATGAAAAATAAAAAATCACAAAATTACTCGTTACACTTTTGTTAGATTCTCTTTTGTTAAAATTAAATCATATAACTCTCATCAAAAAACTTTCTAGGTAAATCCAATAGCTACAAATACAAAAAATAGAACCCCTATCAATGATAAGATTCAAGCAGATCAAGTTATGCTTATTGATTCTAATGGAGAAAAGAAAGGTTTAGTAAGTATTAATGATGCTCTTGAAGCTGCAAAAAATCAGTCACTTGATCTTGTGCAAGTTTCTCGCTCAGATTCTGATCCAGTTGTTTGTAAACTTCTTGATTACGGAAAGCATGTTTTTGAAAAAAAGAAGAATGCTTCTTCTTCAAAAGTTAAAATCAAAAAAAATACTACAAAAGAAATAAAATTTAGACCATCCACAGATGTGGGTGATTACAATATTAAATTAAAAAAAATTAAAAGCTTTATTCTTGGTGGAGATAAGGCTAAAATAAGCGTCCGTTTTAGAGGTAGAGAGATACTCAATAGTGATATGGGTCTAAATCTTTTGCATAGATTGAGGGATAACTTACAAGATATTGCTCAGGTTGACCAAGAACCTTCTCTTGAAGGTAGGCAATTATTGATGGTATTGTCGCCACTAAAAAAGAAGTAGAGCTAGTAATTTTTAAAAAATAAATTATGGGATATAAAATTAAAACACATTCTGGGGCTGCAAAGCGTTTTAAGAAAACTGGATCTTCTGTAAAGAGCAGAAGTGCAAACAGAAATCATATTCTTACAAAACAGTCTACTAAAAGAAAAAGACATAACAGAGGCTTAAACAAGTTAACTGGCACAGTACTTACAATGGCTTCAAAACTTATTAGATAATTATGCCAAGAACAACCAAATCAGTAACAGCTAAAGCAAGACATAAAAAAATACTTTCTTCTACAAAAGGACAATATGGTGCTCGTAGCAGACTTTTTAAGACCGCTAAACAAGCAAATATTAAATCACTTCAGTATGCTTTCAGGGATAGAAAAAATAAAAAAAGAGCATTCAGATCTTTATGGATTGCACGAATTAATGCTGCATCAAGAAATTTAGGGGTTTCATATTCATCCCTTATCAATGGGCTTGCAAAAAATAATATTGAACTCGACAGAAAAGTTCTTTCCGATATAGCGATAAATGATCCTGCTACTTTTGAGATGATTCATAAAAAAGCTACTAGCTAGTTTTTTCTTATCTTAAATGTCATCAGATATCGACATTAATTTACCAAAAATATCTCTCAATAGGGGTTCAATTCATCCCATAAATCAAATGAAAGATTCAATTTTGAGTCTTCTTCATTCATTTGGTTTCCAAATTATTGATGGTCCAGAGATTGAAACTGAAGAATATAACTTTGATATGTTAAATATAAAAGAGTCTCATCCCGCGCGCCAGATGCATGACACTTTTTATGTTAATGACAAAAAATATGTCCTCAGAACACATACATCACCCGTTCAAATAAGAACAATGTTAGGAAATAAACCACCAATGGCTTTTATATCTAGTGGAAAAGTTTACAGAAAAGATGATGATGCAACCCATCTACCAATGTTTCATCAAATAGAAGGCATATATGTTGATAAAGAAGTTAATTTCGCTCAACTTAAAGATTTAATATATAAAATAGTTCATTCTTTATTTGGTGAAAATATTAAATTAAGGTTTCGTCCCTCTTATTTTCCATTTACAGAGCCCTCTGCTGAAGTTGATATTATGTCTAAAGAAGGAGAATGGTTGGAGATTCTTGGTTGTGGGATAGTAAATCCAATAGTTTTAGAAAATTGTAATATATGTTCTGATGACTATAAAGGGCTTGCCTTTGGTTTGGGCGTAGAAAGAATTGCTATGCTCAAATATGGCGTCAGGGACATAAGAGAATTCTATAAGTCTAATTTAGATTTTTTAAGGCAATTTAGATGAAAATAGCCTACAAACATCTTTTAAGGTTTCTTAAAAACAAACCCTCAATTGAAGATATATCAGAGAAATTATTTCAACTAGGTCATGAACACGAGATACAAAGTTCTGTATTCGACATGGAATTTACCCCCAATAGAGGTGACTGTTTATCTTTATTGGGCTTGGCTAGGGATTTAAATGTATTTTACGAAACCGATCTTGAATTAAATATATCTAATTTAGAAATAAAAAAACTTGATTTGAACTTTACAAACAGTGTTATAGATAAATGTCCGGCAATATCTTTTTTAAATATACAAGTTGAAGATATTGCTGATAATTATGAAGATTATCTCGAAAGTTATTTCGTAGATCTTAAACTAAATAAAAATAATTTTTTTACAGATATATCAAACTACATTGCTTATGAAATGGGTCAACCCACTCATTGCTATGATTATAATAAATTAGGTGAACCCAAAATTTCTTTAACTAACGAATTATCTGAAAATAAATTTAAAACTCTACTTGATAAAGATATCGAATTGGATGGTACTGATATGGTTTTTCTTAACCATAATAAAGTAATAAATTTGGCCGGAATAATTGGAGGAATGGAAACCGCATGCACTAATAATACTAAAGATGCTTTGGTTGAATGT